>CAZFAJ010000088.1:0-10956 GCA_964517005.1 uncultured Balneolaceae bacterium
TCTCCGGCATGAGGGTATAAGAACGACAGGAGCAGGCAAAAGCCCGGAAGGTGCTCAAAAGCCCGCAGTTCTGAAAAACGGGTCCGGCCGGGTACTTGTATTTTCCTATGGTTCACCAACAGCAGGGGTCCACAGAGATTGGGCGGTATCAGATCAAAAAGCCGGGGTCAATCTTTTGCCCGGCTACGGCAGTGACGCTGCTGAAAAAATTATTGAAACGGTGCGCACATACCGCAAAGAAGGCGATAAGGTACTGGTTTCTGTGCACTGGGGAGGGAATTACGGGTATGAAGTTCCGGAGAACCAGCAAAAACTATCACACAGGCTGCTGGATTCAGGCTTGATTGATCTGATCCATGGCCATTCGTCGCACCATCCAAAGGGAATGGAAGTATATAACGACCGTCTTATTCTATATGGATGCGGTGACCTGATTAACGATTACGAGGGAATTAGCGGCAGAGAAGAGTACCGGAGTGATCTGCGGCTTCTCTATTTCCCCAAACTTGATGCTTCCGGAAAATTGATATCTCTGGAGATGACGCCGTTAAAAAGCCGGCGCTTTCAGCTGAAATATACTGAAGAAGAAGAGACTCAATGGCTTGTTGAAACACTTGACAGAGAATGTAATAAATTTGGTGCTTCAGTAGAGGTATCGCAGAAGGGAAGGCTGAGATTGTTGTGGAATTAAACAACTGCAAAGCATTCTGGACCTCTGTCGGGATTGCGGATTGATGGAAAAAATTTGAAATTTGAGATATAGACGTCGGGCAAAATTCGGGAGTTAAATTTCTTCGCGTTTCCCTGCGTTCTCTGCGGTTAAAACCTCAGCGAGCTTGATCTTGCAGGAGTAACCGCCAAAGCCGCGATGAAGCGCAGAGAAAATTTCATTTTCAGATTTCCGATTATCTCTGTATTGTTGAATATGTTTAACCGGAAAAAAAAGAATGGATCTGCATATCGTATAACAATTTCAGGTGTCACCATCGATGTGGTTAAGAAGAATATCAAAAATCTGAATCTGCGTGTAAAACCATCCGGCCAGGTCAGAATATCATGCCCGGTTCAAACAAGAGATGAATCAGTCCGGCAGTTTGCCAATTCCAAAATGAGCTGGATCAAAAAACATCTTTCCAATTTTCAGAAAAAGAAAACGGTTTTTCAGCCTGGTTATAAAAGCGGGGAAATTCATCACTATTTCGGACAGCCGTTCAGCTTGCGGGTTATCGAGAAGGACGAAAAACCCAAAGTACAAATCATTCCGCAGGATACCCTGAGTCTGTATGTAAGGCCCGGAGCTGATTTTTCGAAACGGGAAGCGGTTTTGAAAGAGTGGTATCGGTCGAACCTGAAAAGAGAGATTGAAAGGCTGATCAGGAAATGGGAACCTGTTATGGGTGTAATCGTTCATGACTTTGGAGTGAAACAGATGAAAACACGCTGGGGGACGTGTAATATCCAAGCAAAGAGAATCTGGCTGAACCTGGAGCTGGCTAAAATGAATCCTGAGTTCCTGGAGTATGTGGTTGTCCATGAAATGGTTCACCTGCTTGAGCGTTTACATAATCAACGGTTTCATGGATTTATGACACGCTTTTTGCCGGACTGGAAGAGCAGAAAAAAACGACTGAACAGTGAATCGGGAATCGGCATATGCTGAAAACTGAAATGAAATAAATAATATGCTGGTTTATCTTAATGGTTCTTATCTGCATCAGGATGAAGCTAAAGTCCATGTATCTGACCGCGGATTTTTATTCGGTGATGGCGTTTATGAGGTATTCCGGGTTGTTGATGGGCGAATATTTAAAGAGCAGGCTCATTTTGAACGGCTGAATGAGAGCTTGCTGGCTATGGGACTGGATGTTGATACAAAAATAAGGAAGAAACTACCCTCCATTTTCAGGGAGCTGACAGAGCGAAACAATTTTACTGATAATGAGGCGACGATCTATCTTCAGATCACACGAGGTGAGGCGAGCTCCAGAACGCATCCATGGCCTGATCCTGCGGTGGAACCCACCGTTTATGCCTCAATGCAGCCTTTCTCCCCCTATCTTGGATTACAAGAGTCCGGCATCAGGGTAACCACAATGCCGGACCTGAGATGGGCCCGGTGTGATATTAAATCAATCAATCTTCTGCCGAACACTATGGCACGGCAGCAGGCATCAGAAGCCGGTGTTCACAGTGCAATATTGGTGCGAGACGGAGTGGTAACGGAAAGCCCGAATGCCAATATTTTTGGCGTGAAAAACGACAGGCTTTTCACCTATCCGGCAACCAATTATATTTTAAATGGAATCACGAGAGGAGTTGTTCTTGATATTGCAGCGAAGTTAAATGTGGATACCGATCTTACCGGTGTCACGAAAGAAGAGCTTTTTGAACTGGATGAGGTCTTTTTTACCGGAACCACCACTGATATTCAGCCGGTTGTTGAGATAGACGGGAAAAAAGTTAACAGCGGCAAACCCGGTCCGGTTACCAATAAAATTCAGCAAGCCTACAGGGAGCTTCTGTACGGAATATGAGGCTGAAAATTTTCTGGTCACAGGATAATGCTATATCTTTACTAATATGAATTTACTGATTTTTTACCTGTTTTTAGCAATTGGTGTATCGTTTTTGTGCTCCATTCTTGAGGCTGTCCTCTTGTCAGTCACTCCCTCTTATGTGGCAGTGCTCGAAAAAAACGGCAGTAAAACCGGGAAGCTGCTTCGATCTTTGAAAGATGACATCGACCGTCCGCTGGCCGCAATTTTAAGCCTGAATACCATAGCTCATACAGTGGGGGCCGCCGGTGTCGGAGCCCAGGCCCAGGTCGTATTCGGGAGCACGTATGTTGGAGTTACGTCGGCAGTTTTAACGCTTCTGATTCTTGTCTTGTCTGAGATAATCCCCAAAACGCTGGGTGCTACCTATTGGAAAAATCTTGCGTCGTTTACTGCATCAACAACCAGATTTTTGATTATTGCGATATATCCGCTTGTTGTATTAGCCAAGGGAATTACAGGCTGGCTCTCAAAAGAAAAAAACCGGCCAACCCTGAGCCGGGAAGAGTTTAGCGCAATGGCAGAAAAGGGCGCTGAAGAGGGTGTTTTTGAAGAGAGTGAATCCAATATTTTCATGAACCTGATTCGGTTTAAATCACTGAAAGTGAAGGATATCATGACCCCTCGGGTGGTCGTTTTGAAATTTCCGGAAGAGAAAACCATCAACGAGGTTATGAAAAGCCTGGACGAACTGCGTTTTTCGAGAATCCCGGTTTACGGTAAAAGTGAAGAGGATATTACCGGGTATGTTTTAAAGAATGATCTCTTTTTACATCTTTCGGAAAATAAGGGGGACAAAAAATTGAAAGAGCTGAAGCGGGAGATATTAATTGTGCCCGAAACTATTTCACTTCAGTCTCTTTTTGAACGGCTGCTGGAAAAACAGGAACACATTGCCGTTGCGGTGGATGAATATGGCGGTCTTTCCGGTGTTGTTAGCATGGAGGATGTGGTAGAGACACTGATTGGCATGGAGATCGTGGATGAAATTGATGCTATTGAAGATATGCAGAAGCTGGCCCGCAAAAACTGGGAAGAGCGCGCCAAAAGGCTGGGGATTGTACTTCCCGATTCACTGAAGTCGGATTTATAGTCAGAAGAAAAAAACGTTTCAGTCTAAAACAGGGATCATGATGTGTAACCACGAAGGCACAAAGACACGAGGTTTTCACGAAGTGGGCTCAATATTTTAGCTTATTGTTCTTCGTGGCCAAAGAATAAAGAACTGGTTGTGGGACAAATCTATTTATTTCACCACTCCATTCCGGATTATTTTTTTATCGTATTTTGTAAAGTTATACAAACACTTGAATAGTTGTGCAACTCAATTCCAACCCGAAGGATCCAGGTCATAAAATGATTTCAGAAGCTCGTAAACTTCCGGTTGTTCACCTTGCAAGAGAACAGGAGTTTCAAAGAAAGCTTCTGTAGCAACAGAAAAAAATTCAGCCGGATTGGTTGCGCCATAGTTATTCAGTACAGACACCCTGCCGCGTCCGGGATACCGGAGTTTGCGATAAGCTTTTGCAAAGGTTTGGGTCCAGCGGTCATCACGGTGAACATTACCCTGCTCATCAATTCCGGCCGAGAGCCCGTACCTGTGATCAAGCTGATGAGCAAATTCGTGGTAGATAAGGTTTTGCCCCGTACTTTTGCCGTAAATGTTATCAGAGATATCCTGCCACGACAAAACAATAGTTCCCAAATTCCAGTACTCTCCTTTTCGGGTTTCCACTCCTTCAGTGACTATTCCATCCTCCTCTTCGTTTACCGGAGCGATATACTCATCCGGATATACAAGTATAGATTGGAGGTCGGGATAATATTCGGACGGTTCACTCAGAATAAGAATTGATGCATAAGAAGCAATAACGATTTTAATTTGTTCGGTGAGCACCAGGCCGCCGCAGCCTTCAAATAGTTTTTCATAAAAAAAAATAACGATACGTTTTTTTAAAATTTCTTTGTAATGTTTCGGTAATTTATGGTAAACAGGAACATCCTGTTGAAGCAACCTTGTCCATTCTTTCGGAAATGGCTTTTGAAGCAGCCATTTCCTCTTTAGAAAGCGAATTAGAGGCATAGATATTTTTTTATATATTATAAGTAAGTCCGATACAGATAAAAAGAGAAGCAAAAATTTACACAGGTTTATTTTAAAGTTTTAGGTATGATTAAGAAATACTCCCTTCATTACAGTGACAATCTGGAGATATACAACTGGATTGGCCAGCCTGAAAAAAATCCGGACAGAATACGTCCTGTACACTTCTATTTTTTTGCAGAAAAGAAAGACCAGATTATTACCCTGGCTTCAAAACTCCGTTCGTATGATTTTCAAATTGACCATATCAGCAAATCCTGTAACGGTCAATGGTTATGTATGGCACTCAGAGAACTCATTCCCTATCCTGACGTAATGAACAGGCTCACCGTTTTGATGATGGAGACAGCCCAAAAATACGATGCGATTTACGATGGCTGGGAAACCGTTATCGATGCTTAGGGGAGAGTACGGAATGAAATATTTCAGCTGTTTGTTTTGACTACTACATGATATAATATATAAAATTATACATTAATATTTTCATATTAATTATATATAATCATTTTATAAAATATCTGTAAATTTATTTGTAGGTATAGAATAATGTTCATGTCAAGTAGTTAACAGAGAGAATTTCGAACAAAAATCTGATGTTATGAATTTAATAAAAGAGAAGACAAGCGTAATTGTAAAGATGGTAACTGTTCTTTTAGGACTTTTCTTAATATTTCCTGTTACTGTTCTTCAGGCTCAGGAGAATCAGGAAGAAAAAATAAAAAAGTTACAGGAGATGGCACCCTACAGAGGATATCTTCAAGCCCACCGGGATGCCCAGCCACAAGAGTTATTAGGAGGACCGATTGAGGTTTCAATCGAACAAAACTCCGGTGGTGTATTTGTAATACTCCCCTCGCCAAGAAAAATAGATCCCCATGTTTTTGGAACACCTGAGATGCCGCGGGCAATCGCAGGAACACCGGGTATAAACGGTTTACCACCAATGGCGAGAAAAACAAAAGGTGGCAAATTCACAGAAACCAGGGGTCCAAACCCATTCGGAGATAAAAATATCGTAATGGCGGATGCCACACTAAAGATTAATGCAACGGATGCCACCGCAACGGATGCTTCTGAATCCAATGATGAAGTTCAAATGCGGGCAACATGGAAAGATTCTGAAGGAAATACCTATGAAGTGAGATGCTGTGAAATGATGGCCGCTTCAGGCATGGAATTTCCAACGTTTGGCGGAGTGGTAACCAATCATATTTTGCACGGATCCAGCCGGATAGGTACAGCATTAATGCCAACTGAGTATGCATACTTTGCATTTTGGGGTATGGGAGCAGTACTCAAGAATGGAGAAGTAACCGATAAGCCAAGACTGATTCATGGCATGCTTACCGAGTATGTGAGAAAAGAAGGCTACGAGCTGGCGTTTGATGATGAAGTGACGCCGGGCCGCAAACATTTTCACCTGATGATTCCGCCTATGATGCCTGATCCTGAGACGAAGACGTTTCAACATAAGGACTTGAAAACCGGATTTACACTTCCAAATGATATGGAGTTGCCATTCTGGCACGTGATGTTCGAAAATCTTGAAATCGATTCAACCTAAACAATTGAAATTGTTAGAGTAAAATAAAGGGCTTCTTTCACCGGAAGCCTTTTGTTTTGCTTCAGACAATCTGGTTTTTTTTAAAAACTAAACTGTTAAGCGATAAAATTCTGAATTACTCAAAAAACATGATCGGGATGAAAAATTTAAGAATGATAAACACTGTAACCGTAATATTATCAGGGTTGTTGGCCCTGTTTGGATTTCGAAATGATCTCAATTTTAATCAACCTGAACCTGATGTTACCATTGGAATGACCAATCAATTGACGTTTACTCCTGATACAGTCACGATTAAGAAAGGAGACACCGTATTGTGGAAGAACTCATCTCTTCTGGTTCATTCCGTTACAGCAGATCATGATAAAAAAACAGAATCGGATAGTGTGAAGCTGCCGGAAGGAGCAGAACCATTTGATTCGGGTTTGATGGATCCTGAAGAAGAGTTTATGCACACATTTACAGTTCGCGGAAGTTATACATACTTCTGCATACCTCACGAGGCTGCCATGAGAGGAGTCATTATTGTGGAATGAATTTCGATTCAGTATTGCCGGAGGTGGATTTATATGCTCATCTTGATTTATAAATACCAAAAAATATCATGATTTACAGGAATTTAGAATGATCATTTCCCATTATTGGTTATTTTTAATAATATCAGACAAAGTTGTTGTAAGTGACTGGGAATAACTAATAAATATGATCATATAAATCAATTATTTAATTTATGGATGTTCAAACGGATATTTTAGATAAACAGGGAGAACTGGAACGCTTAGGCCGCAATTATTTAAAGCAAAAATTTAACAGGGTACGATCATTTACCGAAAAGCTGACTGAGCCTCTGGAGATTGAAGATTTTATTGTTCAGGTTGTAACATATGCAAGTCCTGCTAAATGGCACTTGGCGCACACCAGCTGGTTTTTTGAAGCATTTCTTCTTGAAAAAGCCACAGAAGATTATGAAACACTGCATCCGCAGTACAGTTATCTTTTTAACTCCTATTACCTGCAGACAGGTGAACCTCATTGCCGGGACAAACGCGGTAATCTATCACGTCCAACAGTTCAGGAGGTTTTTGAGTATCGTACCTATGTGAATGATCAGGTACTGGATTTTATAGAATCTTCACCGGATGAAGTGTTCCGGAAATGGGCTGAAGTAATTGAAATCGGTTTAAATCATGAACAGCAGCATCAAGAGCTTTTAATTACCGACCTGAAATATATGTTTGCTCAAAACCCGCTCTACCCGGTTTATATCGACAGAAAACAGCCGGAAGCGCTGGAACCGGGTGAATTGCAGTGGAGTAAATTTGAAGAGGGGATTTGTGAAGTTGGCCATGCCGGGAATAATTTTGGATACGATAATGAATTTCCAAGACATAAAACCTACATTCAGAATTTTGAACTTGCAAACCGGCTTGTTACCAACCGGGAATATCTTGAGTTTATTAATGATGGAGGATATTCAGAATCAAAATGGTGGCTGGACGAAGGTTTTGCAACCGTGGAAAAAGAGAATTGGAAAGCTCCTCTTTACTGGATTAAAAAAGATAATGAGTGGTATCACTTTACACTGAATGGAATTCGGAAGATTGATATGAATGAGCCGGTAACTCATGTCAGTTACTTTGAAGCAGATGCCTACGCCAGGTGGGTCGGTGTCAGGCTGCCTACGGAACAGGAGTGGGAAGTGGCTTCCGGGAATGTGGAGATCGCGGGAAATTTTGTTGAAAATGAATATTTTCATCCAACAGCGGCAGATCCAGAAGCTGAGGGATTGCAGCAGATGTTTGGCAATGTTTGGGAGTGGACACAAAGCGCCTATTCTCCATATCCCGGATATAAACCATTGCCCGGTGCCCTCGGCGAGTATAACGGAAAATTTATGTGCAACCAATATGTGTTACGAGGCGGCTCTTGTGCCACATCTGAAAGCCATATCCGGAAAACATACAGAAATTTCTTTCATCCGCATGAACAATGGCAGTTTATGGGAATAAGGCTGGCCAAATGAGAAAATAAAGTAGTGCATCTTTAAACTGATCTTTTTTTTAAATGTTAACCCGGCAATAAAAGTCATTCGTGTTTTCTGCTTAGATACTGCTTAATATTAAATTATATCAAAATCCTATCACCAACAGATAAACATGCAAACAGCTGAAAAAACGGTTTCCAAAAACAGGATGGCAGAAGAAATTCTGGAAGGCTTGGGTAAATCACAAAAAACACTGCCAAGTAAATATTTTTATGATGAGCGCGGTTCCGGTTTATTTGAAGAAATTTGTGATCTGGACGAGTACTATCCTACAAATGCAGAAATGAATATTATGGAATCTAACATCAGCGAAATAGCGGAGATACTTGGTTCCGGTATCGAACTGATCGAGTTTGGAAGCGGAAGCAGCAAAAAAACCCGTTTGCTTTTAAACCATCTGAGTGATCTCAGGGCATATGTTCCGGTTGATATCTCCAAAAAATTCTTACTGGACGAAGCAGATCGTTTGAATGACGAGTTTCCAAATATAAAGATTTATCCGGTAGCAGCAGATTATACAAAGCCTTTTCAGCTTCCTTCTGATTTACCGTCCTATCGTAAAGTAGTTTATTTTCCGGGATCGACTATTGGTAATTTTACTCCTGAAAAAGCCAGAAAATTTCTAAAGAAAATAGCTGACCTTTCAGGTCCGTCGGGGGGACTTCTTATTGGGGTAGACACAAAAAAAGATCCTGAAATTCTGGAGAAAGCCTACAACGATGAGTCCGGAATTACTGCCGAATTTAATAAAAATATGCTGGTTCGGTTGAACAGGGAACTGAATGCCAATTTTGACCTCAATAAATTTAGTCATAAAGCCCTCTACAATGAAAAAGAGGGACGAATCGAGATGCATCTGGTTAGTCTGGAAAATCAAAAAGTTGCTGTTTCCGGTGAAATTATACCTTTTAAAAAAGGTGAAACTATTCACACTGAAAACTCATGTAAGTACACTCCGCAGGAATTTGAGAAACTGGCATCAGATTATTTTAACTTAGAGAAGACATGGACGGATGGTGAACAGTTGTTCAGTGTACATTATATGACTGTTTTACAGTAAATAAAATAACCACGGCGGCAGGATGCAATCAGAATATTGTAAAATCTATTACGTTCTGTGCATTATTTATTAACAGAATAATATTTCATAGTGATGACAAACAGATTATTTATTTCAGGAGTTTTTTTAACTCTCTCTTTGGTTTTTTTAGCTTCTTGTTTTGATAGCAGCACCGGTAATACAGAATTCCCATCTTCCTTTAATGTAACTTTAAATGTTACCGATATCAGATCAGATCAATTTGACGGACAAAATACCGCTGTGGTTGAAGAGATAAAGTTTACGATGGGAAACATAAAACTGAGCCGTGAAAACAGTGATGATGTGACATTCAACAGAAGTTTGATTGTTGCAAATTTTTCTTCCGAAAACACAGATGATGTAACCATCGGAACGGGTCAGATAGCTGCCGGTATTTATAACGGATTTTCATTTGAGATGCTTCAACCTGTAATTTCTGATCAAATCACAGATTCCGACCTTGTCATTTTTGATGATTCAAATGAAATCACAGAATCTTTTTCAATTTTCATATCCGGCACCTTTAATGATGAGCCGTTTGAATATACGACTTCAGCGGAACTGAACGTGGCTTTGAGTTTCAGTCAGCTGATTGATATGCCCGAAGTAGAGGGTAATATGAGCATCAGATTGCTGCCTCAGTCCAATAGCTGGTTCAGAGATGAAAATAGCAGGCTGTTTAATCCGTCGAATGCGGACAGCACGCAAGTTCAACAGATAAATGAAAATATTACTGAATCATTTTCTGTTGAAGTTGTGGTTTTTAATGAAGCGCAGCTTCTGTGAATAGAACCGGGAATTTTATTTACTTCCAGAGGGTGCGCTGATTTCCGTGTGCAGGAATGCCATTATTGTCATGTAGCATTTTGGCTGTGTGCATCAGGTTCCATGACATAAATGTGGTATTTCTGTTGGTAAAGTCATTTTCGAGTCCGCCTGATCCTTCATCCAGATACGATAAACCCGGGCCTGCCTCACCAATCCAGCCGGCATCAGCCTGTGGAGGTATCATAAAACCGATATGTTGCAATCCGTACAAAATGCTCATGGAGCAATGTTTGATACCATCCTCATTTCCTGTAATGATACATCCGCCTGCCCGGCCGTAGTAATCGTATTGCCCTTCTTCATTTAATTCAGCAGAGTAACTGTATAAACGTTCAACTACCATGGTGGCGACAGAAGATTTTTCTCCAAGCCAGATCGGTGAACCTATCACAAGTATATTTGCGTCCATAATTTTTTTTTGAATCTCAGGCCAGTCATCTTTGTCCCATCCGTGCTTGGTCATATCGGGATAGACTCCAAATGCAATATCATGATCGACGGGCCGAATCATCTCTGTATGAACCCCGCATCCTTCCATAATTTGCCGGGAGAGGTCAATCAGACCAGCTGTATGAGACATTTCCGGGGATTTTTTAAGTGTACAATTTAGAAAGAGTGCTTTGAGATCAGAGAAATCGTATGGATTATCATCAATCCATTTCTGTTGCTGTTCGTTTAATTGATGTTTCATTGCGTAAATAATTGTGGTTAGTTATTTGCAGAAAGATACAAATCAATGAATACAGACTGAAATAATATTGATAGATTTAAGATCCCGGG
>CAZFAJ010000089.1:0-5045 GCA_964517005.1 uncultured Balneolaceae bacterium
TTTTCCCAAGCGGGTTCCGGATTCGATGGTAAGGGAATAGGCGGAAATATGGGGAGGATCAAATTCCAGAAGTTTCCGGATATCGGTTTCAAGCGTTTTCATAGATTGCGCCGGGTTCCCATAGATGAGATCTGCAGTATATGAATCAAAACCTGTCTTTTTTACAGCTTCTAAAGCACGAACCGCCTCGCCGGGAGTATGGGCACGATTCATAAATCTCAGCAGTTCATGGTTGAATGACTGTATTCCCATACTGAGCCGGTTTACACCAATACTTTTTAATTCTTCGAGATAAACAGATTCTGCATCGTCGGGATTTATCTCAAGGGTTACTTCTTTAAGATTCAGATCGAATACCTTGTCAAGGCCGGCCATGATTTGCTCAATTTCACCGGCGGCAAGAAGTGACGGCGTACCTCCCCCAAAATATATTGTCTCAATTGGTTGGTTTGCTAACTGAGTATGTTGAGCGGAGTCAATTTCAGCAAGAAGTGCATCCACAAAAGCCGGCTTTAACTGATGTCTCGTTACAAAATAGAAATCACAGTAGCTGCACGCCTGTTTACAGAAGGGAATATGTATATAGATGCCGCTCACTTTATCAGAATGATTTACTTTCGAATTTGGTGATTAAAAATTTATCAATTTCCAATCAGGTACTTACTTTTTAACAGTGGAAAATCCGGACAATGTGAAAATATCCATCAAAATAAATAGTTGCGGGTTTGAATCTTAAATTCAAGATGGCTTCCCTGGTTCAACCCTCTTTTGAGTAGAAAGGATTTTGATCGTATTTATCTAATTGAAGGTATGCACGCGAGTATTTCACATAATTCTCTGCATTCTTTTGAATCGAACGGATCTCCTCTTTACTGAGTTTCCGGACTTGTTTAACCGGTGTACCCATATATAGATATCCGGACTCCAGATTTTTTCCCGGGGGCACCAGGCTTCCGGCAGCAACGATTACATCCGGCTGAATCACAACTTCATCTAATATCGTTGCATGGATTCCAATTAACACCCGGTCATGAATTGTGCATCCGTGAATTACCGCGTTATGGCCAACAGTAACTTCATTCCCAATGAAGGTGGGCCCGGTCTTATTCATGACGTGAACACAGCTATTATCCTGGATATTTGACCTCTCCCCGATTCTAATCCAGTTTACATCACCGCGAACCGTTGTATTAAAAAGAACAGAACTTTCCGTGCCAATTTCCACATCTCCTATTATATCAGCACTCGGAGCAATAAATACAGTGTCATCAAACTGCGGTGTCCTGTTCAGAAATTCATAAATCATCCGGAAGTATTTCCTCTGTACATAAACATTTCAACCATCGCCTTCAGCTGCTCGTAGCTCTGCGGATTCTGACGGATTTTTACACCGTTAATAAAAAATGTGGGTGTTGCGTTTACCTGTCGGCGAATACCCTCTTGCTTATTTTGCTCTACTATTGCGTGTACTTCTTCAGACTCCAGATCTTTTTTAAATTGCTCCACATCGAGATCCAGCTCTTCTGCATAGGAGATAAAATGATCCCGCGCTCCGCCGTCTGACCAAACTTCCTGGTTGGCAAAGATTAAATCGTGCATCTCTTTGAATTTACCCTGGTTACGGGCTGCTTCAACCGCATGGCCGGCAAGCCTTGCAAACCTGTGACTTTCGAGCGGAAAATGTTTGTACTCTACTTCAACCATATCTCCAAACTCATTCTTTAACTGCTCGACAGGGGCAGCATATGTTTTACATGCCGGACACTGATAATCACTGTACTTCAGAATTTTTACTTTTTGCGGCTCACTGCTTTGCGCCGTCGCCTGCTCTGAATTGTTATTGCCGGTAAGTCCGTATGCAAGGGCTGCAACAGCAATCACCACAAAAGCAACAAGAAGACCGGTTTGTACTGTTTTACTCATATCATTCAACAATTGGTTTTAAAGGGATCCCGTAAAAGTACGATGTTTGAGTGAAAATATTTTAAATAATTAAAATTTCAATCAGGAAAACACTCCCCTTCATCCGGTTTGCAGGCTGCCCTGTACTCAAGACAATACATGACGACTTTGTTTTTTCACAATTTCACTCAAAATTTCTGCCGCTTCATAAAGCTCATCATTCGTTGTGTATTTGCTTAGTGATAAACGAATCAGCTGCCTGGATTCTTCATCGGAATATCCAAGAGCCAGCAGCACCGGTGATGGTTTCTGTTCATTTACCTGGCAGGCCGTTCCCGTTGAGATCGCCAGGCCTTGCTGACTGCATTCCAACATCGCATACTGGCCCTCCATCTGACAGGTTCTGAGAGCGATTATATTGGGGACTGAATGATTTCCCGGATCAATCACCTCAACCAACTGGTCTGTCTCCTCAAAGAGCCGGTTCAGAAACAACTCTCTTTGCTTTGTAAACACATCTTTTTGGTCCGCAATATTTTTTGCCAATTCTTCTGCTGCGGCTGCGAATGAAGCTATAGCAGGAACATCAACAGTTCCGGGCCGGAATCCTCTTTCGTGGGTACTGCCTGAGATCAGTGGTTTCCACTCAAGTTGATGATTGATCCACGCAGCTCCGAGACCTTTGGGGCCATGAATTTTGTGAGCTGAGACTGTAAGTGCATCCAGACCCATCCTTTGCACATCAATGGGCGATTTTCCAAAAGATTGAACACAATCACTGTGAATAAGAATATTGTGATTATGGCATATTTCACTCAATTGCGACAGATTTTGCATAGTGCCAATTTCAGAATTCACATGCTGAAAAGAAGCGAGAATTGTATCCGGCCGGATTGCCTCTTTCAGTTCCGGGATATCAATAAACCCCTCACTATCTACGCCGATAGTTGTTACTTCAAAACCCCGGTCTTCAAGCCATTGAAATGTATTGATAACAGAGCTGTGCTCAATTTTGGAAGTAATGAGATGCTTTCCGTGCGACTGATAAGCCTTCGCGAGAGATGTTATAGCAAGAAATGTGGCCTCGCTGCCGCTTCCCGTAAAAAACAGAGATCTCTCTGAACCTGATATCAAATTGGCAATCGCTTTTCTGGATGCTTCCAAAACATTTTTTGCATCCGAACCCGGGTCATGAAGGCTGTTTGAATTGGCATAAAATTTTTCCGCTGCCTGCCGGTATATCTGTGCGGCTTTGTCACTCATTTTAGCAGTTGCAGCATTGTCAAGATAAATCATACCGGACATCTCATATAATTAAAAAGGGCAAAAGGCCTGATTACCCTGCCTGTTGATATTTCGATTTATAAGCCATAGCATAGATTTTCATCTGCTTGATCATCGATGCGAGACCATTAGACCGGGTTGGTGAAAGATGTTCCTGCAGGCCTATTTTTTTAATGAAATCCGGGCTCATTGAAAGTATTGTATCCGGATCTTCCTCAGAATAAAAACGAACCATCAGTGCAACAAGTCCTTTAGTGATGGCTGCGTCACTGTCAGCTTTAAAAATGATTTTATCATCCTTTAGTTCTGTTATAAGCCAAACCTGTGACTGACAGCCGCGCACCAGGTTCTCCTCTTTTTTAAACTCATCCGGAAGCGGATCAAGTTTTTGCCCAAGCTTTATGAGATATTTATACCGTTCCGGCCAATTCTCTAAAAGTTCAAACTCCCGGATAATCCTGTCTTGTTTTTCCTGAATACTCATATGCATTTAATGCTTATTCGCGTGAATTTAGTTTCAAATAAATATACAAAAAATGTATCAGGATTGTTTTTCTGATAGTGCTTCTTTTGAGGTTGCTCCCTTAATCGAGATCACTGCAGTGTGATCAGCATCCCATTGAGGTTTCGCATAATCTATTACATCGATGTATTTGCCGGTCCGGGTTTTCAGCCGGAATTTCTCGGTATCCGGAGTTCCTTCAAATACTTTTTTGAAATGCTTTTCAGCTTTTCCCCAATCCTGTTCGTGTATAAACTCTTTCAGGGATTTTTTTAATGCTTCACTTAAATCGATCCCGGTAAGTTTTGAAAAAGATTCTGTAACGTGATCAAACTTAAATTTGTCGTCCGATTCTACAATTTTATAGTTGAAATCTACCGCCTTGTGAAAAATATCAGCGTATTTACTGTTCTTTTCCTGAAGCATTTTTGCAATGCGCTTTTGAAGGGATTTGTTTTCGAAGGTAATCCGTACAACTGTTTGTCCATGATTATTAAGCAGTCTTGTATCGGCTTTCACCTCAACCGGAAGTCCCTTTTTGGTTAAGATTTGAAACTCATAGGATCTGTCGTCAAAATCACTCGGTTTAAATTTGTCAAATTTATGCCTGAAAGATGCTATGAATTTATCTTGCAACAAATCCCATATTTTGATGGATTTAAGCTCTTCATTATCAAACCCTGTCAGATCCCGGAAAGCTTTATTTGACGTTAGAATATTTCCCTGTTCATCGATATCAACCAGAGTTTTCTTTGACTCTTCTTTTAAATGATCAAATTCAACATTTGTATCAAAGAGTTTTTCTTCAGATCGTTTTCTCTCCGTAATATCATGCTGATAGGATACCCAGTGGGTAATTTCACCCTCGGAATTTGTAAGAGGATGAATATCCCACTGATTGATAAACTCAGTACCGTCTTTCTTATAATTTACAGTATGACCGAAAAATGCTTGTCCTTCTTTCAATCGCTCTTTCAATTTATCCAGAACTGCCCTGTCGGTTTTAGGGCCCTGTAAAATTCTCGGTGTTTTGCCGATCACTTCCTCACGGCTGTAGCCTGTCATTCTCGTGAAACCGTCATTTACATAAACAATTCTCGGTCCTGGTTCTTCAAGTGTTAGTTCAGTGATGATAATGGAGTCATAATCACTTCGTATTGCAGATTCGAGGAGAGATAAATTCCGTTTCGCAGTCTCCTTCTCCTCATAAATTTTTTCGAACTCATTTTTCAGTTTTTCAAATGAGTCTTCATCTTTGCTGTATTTCTTTATTAAATCAAGTGTATCTGCATTCATGCCGCGCGATATTTTATTACTAATTAACTACTGGTAACTGTATAAACACAGTTTTGGATAA
>CAZFAJ010000089.1:5145-10740 GCA_964517005.1 uncultured Balneolaceae bacterium
ACCGGGTATTCCTTTACATATCCGTATCCGCCAAACAGGTCAATTGCCAGTGAGCTTACACTTTCTGCGACTTCAGAACTGTGATATTTGGCCATAGCCGCCTCTTTCAGAAAATTTTTGCCGCTCTCTTTTAAGCGGGCGGCATTATAAACCAGAAGTCTTGCGGTTTCAATATCTGTTGCAGCTTTTGCAAGCTGAAACTGAACACCCTGGAATTCTGATATGGATTTGCCGAATTGTTTCCGCTCCTGCGTGTAGGCAAGAGCCGCATCAAAAGCCCCCTGGGCAATACCGATCATTTGCGCTCCGATTCCAATCCGACCCTCATTTAATGTTTCGATGGCAACCTTATAACCTTTGCCGACTTCGCCGAGTATATTCTCTTTGGGCACCCTTACATCTTCAAAAAGGATTTCACAGGTTGAGCTTGCCCGTATGCCCATCTTATTCTCTTTTTGAGAAACAGAAAAACCTTCCATTCCGCGCTCAACGATAAAGGCGGTGATTCCCTTGTATCCTTCATCAGGATTAATATTGGCAAAAACCAGGAAAATATCTGCTTCGTTGGCGTTTGTAATCCAGAGCTTTGTGCCATTTAAGATATAAGCATCACCATCTTCAGTTGCGGTTGTTTTAAGAGCAAAAGCATCACTTCCCGAGCTCGCTTCCGAAAGGCAATAGGCACCCACCTTCTCATTGGCAAGAACCGGCAGAAAACGCTCTTTCACCTCTTCGGATCCCCATCTTAAAAAAGCATTGTTCACCAGGGTGTTTTGAACGTCCATAAAAACACCGGCGGAAGCATCCACGCTTGAGATCTGTTCAATGGCCACAATACTCATAAAAAAAGTTCCACCTGCACCACTGTATTTCTCGGGAACTTCGATTCCCATCAGGCCCATTTCGAAAAATTGTTTTATAAGATCAGGATCCAGCTTTGCAGCCTCATCCATCTTTTCCACTCTCGGCCTGATGGCACTGCTTGCAAAATCAGCAGCCGCATCTTTTAGCATCTGCTCATCTTCCGTTAGAGAAGTAAGGGGTGATATCATCGTTTCTGTATGATTCATAGTTACTCTGTACGTTTAAAATTTATTTGAAAATATATGGTTTAAAAAGCGCTTTTCCCTAATTTCAGCTGCGTTTTATCAAAATTTGACATCTGTTACAAACTACCCGTCCGTGCGTAAAATACAACTAAACAAAATCAAAGTCTTAATGTGATTGAATTCAAATCTCTTTGCAAATAATTTTGTTATTTTAAATGGTAACGGATCAAAAATGACAATTCAATTGTGGCCATGAGTGATAACAATAAACTTTCAAATTTATTTGCTGACTTTGATAATCTTCCAAAAAACGAGTGGGAAGAAATTGTCAACAGGGACCTGAACGGAAAAGACTACAAAAAAATTCTGAAGTGGAAATCAACCGAGGATTTTGAAATAGAGCCGTTCTTTGTTAGAGACGACATTGAAGATTTACCCTATCAGAAAACCGCTCCGGGCTTTTCCCCTTTTACAAGAGGAGGATCGGCTGAACCCGGATGGTCTGTTTGTGAACGCCTGTTTGAACATGAGCCTGAACGGGCAAACCGGCAAATCAAAAAATATATTGAGCAGGAAGCCAATTCTGTATTTTTAAGAACAGAGGCCTACCCTGATGCCGGTATGCTGGGCGGAGATTTGAAAGGCTTACAGGTGCAATCTCAATCCGATTTTGACAAACTTTTTCAGGACATTGATCTCACCACTTTAGTCCCGCTTTTTGACAGCGGTGTATCCTCTCCGGCGATCCTGGCAATGTTTCTGAATCATCTTGAAAAAAATGATTTTGATCAGGGTTCATGCAAAGCCTATTTCTATTATGATCCGTTTACCTGGCTGGCGAAACACGGATCCCTGCCTGTAAAAGAGCCGGTTATTGAACAAGCCATTTCGGAATTAGCCGGTTACAGCAATTACAAAACCCTGTCGGCAAACGGCCTTTTTTATCATTCGGCGGGCGCGACGATCGTCCAGGAAATCGGCATTTTACTGGCAACCGGTAGCGAGTTTCTGCAACGTGCAGCAGAAAACGGCGTGCCTGTATCGGATGCCGCCGACTCATTTCATGTACAAGTTTCGGCCGGATCGCTTCTCTTTCCCGAGATTGCCAAACTTCGGGCGCTGCGAACCCTCTGGAATAAAGTGGTGACCGCTTATGATTCGAATCATAAAGACTCACCTCTTCTGATTCACTCGGAAACTTCACCCCGGAATAAATCC
The DNA here is from genome assembly GCA_964517005.1 of uncultured Balneolaceae bacterium. Taxonomy (GTDB): domain Bacteria; phylum Bacteroidota; class Rhodothermia; order Balneolales; family Balneolaceae; genus CAYVBJ01. The sequence continues at coordinate 7,413 of CAZFAJ010000089.1, forward strand.
GTACTCGATCCCTACAATAATATGCTGCGGGTTACAACAGAAGCACTATCGGCAGTCGTTGGCGGAGCTGATTTTATTACGGTTCATCCTTTTGATGCGGAATTCCGGGAACCCAATGAGTTTTCAAAACGGATCTCCCGTAACGTGCATCATATCCTGAGACATGAAGCACACCTGTCGAAAGTTACCGACCCGGGAGCCGGATCTTATTACCTGGAAAAACTGACTGATAAAATTGCAGAACAGAGCTGGGAGTTTTTTCAAATGATTGAAAATCAGGGCGGAATCGTGAAAGCCCTGGAGGGAAGGATGATTCAGGATGCTATCAAAGCATCACACGATCAAAAGCAAGAGGCATTCGACAAGCAAAAGAAATCCATGATTGGTGTGAATAAGCATCCAAACCCAGATGAAGAACTTCCCAAAACTTTTTACCGGAGCGAGTTTACCGATTCCCTGCATCAAACAGATTTTGAGATGAGTGACGATACTGAGAATCTGATTGAAAGCTTGCAATCCGCATTTAGAAATAATGCTGCCCTGGGTGATATTATTTCAAAACTTCTGAATCCGCAGAAACAGTGGTTTCAGCCGGTTGAACCTGTCCGTCTCTCAAACAGAATCGAAGAGTTGCGGGCTGCTGCAAAGTCATTCACCAGCAAAGAAGGCCGTAAACCAAAAGCCGTTCTGCTTTTGGCAGGTGATAAAAAAATGAGAAAAGCCCGCGCTTCATTTTCACAAAATTTTCTCGGTTGCGGCGGTTATGAAATTGAGGAGTTTACTGCTGACAATGATATGACGGATAGACTGAACGCAATTAAAAAATCCGGGCCTGACATTGTGGTTCTCTGCAGTTCCGATGCCGGCTACGATTCACTCGTGAAACCATTTTGTGATGCTTTCAGTGAACCGGCACCCATTTTAATTCTTGCGGGTTATCCGGATGATAAAATTGATGAGTACAGGAGTGCCGGTATCGATTTTTTCATCCATCTTAAAGCAAACCTTGTTGAGACGCTGCAAGAGATTCACAAGCAGCTAAACATTATTCGCTAACACTGTAATTAAACTGACTATTAAATCATGAAACGACCTGATTTTTCCTCAATTGATTATAAGCCTCAATCCGGATCGGGATCACATCCAAAAAATGAAAAAGAAGCCTGGAACACGCCTGAAAAGATCCCGGTGAAACGGGTATTCGATGAACATGACCTGGAAGGCATTCATCACCTGGATTTTGGCGCGGGTGCCCCTCCTTTTCTTCGCGGGCCGTACAGCACCATGTACACCATGCGTCCCTGGACCATCCGTCAATATGCCGGATTTTCGACGGCTGAAGAGTCGAATGCATTCTATCGGCGAAACCTGGCTGCCGGACAAAAAGGCCTGTCGGTAGCGTTTGACCTTGCCACCCATCGCGGTTACGATTCGGATCATCCGCGTGTAACCGGTGATGTGGGGAAAGCAGGCGTCGCCATCGACTCCATCCTGGATATGAAAATTCTGTTTGACCAGATTCCACTGGATGAGATGTCCGTTTCAATGACCATGAACGGTGCAGTGATCCCGGTGATGGCATTTTATATCGTTGCGGCAGAAGAGCAAGGCGTTCCCCCTGAAAAACTGGCGGGCACTATTCAGAATGATATTCTCAAAGAGTTCATGGTTCGCAATACCTACATCTATCCGCCAAAACCTTCCATGCGTATTGTGGGTGATATTTTTGAATACACATCACAGAAAATGCCAAAATTCAATTCTATCAGTGTCAGTGGGTACCACATGCACGAAGCGGGTGCAACGGCGGATATCGAACTCGCTTACACGCTGGCAGATGGTTTGGAATATGTGCGCACCGGCCTGGATGCCGGGCTCAAGATCGACGATTTTGCTCCGCGAATCTCTTTTTTCTGGGCCATTGGCATGAATCATTTTATGGAGATCGCCAAATTGAGGGCCGGCCGGTTATTATGGGCAAAATTGATGAAACAGTTTGATCCCAAAAATCAAAAATCCCTTTCACTCCGTACACACTGCCAGACCTCCGGATGGAGCCTTACGGAACAGGATCCTTTTAACAACGTAACCCGCACATGTGTGGAAGCCCTCGCCGCTGCGCTGGGCCACACACAATCACTTCACACCAACGCCCTGGATGAAGCCATTGCCCTGCCGACCGATTTCTCAGCCCGGATTGCCCGTAATACACAGCTCTATCTACAGGAAGAGACCGGCATCACCAAAGCGATCGATCCCTGGGCAGGATCATATTATGTGGAGTATCTCACCGACCGTCTCGCCCGCCGCGCCCTTGAATTAATTGATGAGGTTGAAGAACTGGGCGGCATGACAAAAGCGATTGAATCAGGTGTCCCCAAAATGAGAATTGAGGAAGCAGCTGCCCGCAAACAGGCACGCATTGACAGCCGGAAAGATATTATTGTAGGAACCAATAAATTTAAGTTGGAAAAAGAGGAACCGATTGATATTCTTGAGGTGGACAATGAACAGGTCCGGAAATCCCAGGTTGAACGGCTTGAGAAACTGAAAGCTGAACGGAATTCGGAAGATGTGCAAAAAGCGCTTGATGACCTGACCAAATGTGCGGAAACCGGTAACGGAAATCTGCTGGAACATGCAGTGGATGCAGCGCGCAAGCGGGCTTCGCTGGGAGAAATATCCGATGCCATGGAAAAAGTTTTCGGGCGTTACCAGGCAACCATTAAAACCATATCAGGTGTGTACTCATCAGAACTGAAGAAAGACAAAGAATTTAAAAAAGCTGCAGAACTTGCCGACCGGTTTGCAGAGCTGGAGGGCCGGCGGCCGCGTATTATGGTGGCAAAAATGGGTCAGGACGGCCATGACCGCGGCGCCAAGGTGATCTCAACCAGTTTTGCCGACCTGGGTTTTGATGTGGATGTAGGCCCGCTTTTCCAGACTCCCGAAGAAGCTGCCCGTCAGGCTGTTGAAAATGATGTGCACATTCTGGGTATATCGAGCCTCGCTGCGGGACACAAATCCCTCGTGCCGCAGGTACTCGAGGAGTTAAAGAAACTGGGCAGGGAAGATATCATGGTGATTGCCGGCGGCGTGATTCCCAACCAGGATTACCAGTACCTGTACGATAAAGGCGTGGCCGCAGTGTTCGGCCCCGGAACCGTGATCGCCGAAGCAGCACAGAAAGTACTAAAGATACTGATCGAATCTGTGGAAACGGCAGAAAAGTGAGGGATTGCCCCGCCAGCACCGCCAGCCCCACCAGCCTTCAGGGCAATAAATCGTAATGCTGGCGGAAGATTCACAGGCTGGCCGGGCTCATCAG
>CAZFAJ010000090.1:0-10685 GCA_964517005.1 uncultured Balneolaceae bacterium
ATCTCCTCGTTCACAGCTTGATTTAGGAAAAACCTATACAGGCACCAACAATATCCTGGGCCGTACCCACCTGCAGCCAAGCCAATTCATGAATGAACCATGCCTTTAAAATAACTCCTGAATTACTCAGCCAAATTGAATCGAAATACCCCGGCAGAAATCTGATGGAATTACAAAATCGCGACTTGAACTGTTTACGTTAAGTCAGTAGTTCTGAAACTCCGGAGTTTTTCGATGCAGTGTGCCCTGTTCAAATGCATAGGCGATTTCAAGAAGCACCGGTTCACTCCAGGCGCGCCCAAAGATCGAAAGGCCAAATGGCAAACCGTCTATTGAGCCCATGGGTACCGTAATAATGGGATAGCCGGCTCTGGCAGATGGTGAGCTGGATGATATTGAAAAATTGTCGCCAAGTGTCAGATCTGTTTTCCATGCAGGCGAACCGGTTGGTGAAATAATGGCGTCCAGGTTGTGTTCATCCATGACTCTGTCAATTCCCTCTTCACGGCTTTGAGTCAGCATATTTTCAAGTGCATCTTTGTATTCACCGGAATCGAGATCTCCTTTCTCAGAGGCCATAAAAATAAGATTTCGATCAAATATCTCGGTTTCAATTGGGTTATTACGGGTCTTTTCAGCCAGCTCTTCAATACTTTTGACAGGAGCATCGGGACCGAGAGATTCAAAATATTTGTTTAATCCGTCTTTAAATTCGTAGAGCAAAACCTGGAATGCATCGCTGCCAATGTTTTCCCGGGATATTCTGTCCAGTTCAACAATCGTTGCTCCACTTTCTTCAAAAAACCGTACAGTTTGATGCATCAGTGTATCCACGCGAAAATGATTGCCAAGGGGAGCGGTGTAAAATCCAATGCGCTTTCCCTGCAGTCCCTCTTCATTCAAAAACTGTGTATAATCTGTGTAAGTTTTCCCTTCACTCTGAGCAGTTTTTTCATCTTCAGGATCAATTCCGGTCATAGCACCCAGGGTAATCGCAGCATCCCTTACAGTACGGGTCATGGGGCCGGCACTGTCAGTGGTGTAGGAGATAGGCACGATTCCGTCTCTGCTTAGAAGGCCAACCGTTGGTTTAAACCCGACAATCCCATTTGCATTGGACGGACAAACAATGGAGCCGTTCGTTTCCGTGCCAATAGCAAAAACTGTTAGATTGGCTGAAACGGCAACCCCGGGGCCTGCACTTGATCCACATGGATTCCGGGTGATATCGTAGGGATTGCGGGTCTGTCCGCCCAGGCCGCTCCAGCCGCTGGACGAAAAGCTGCTGTGGAAATTAGCCCATTCACTCAGGTTTGCTTTTGCAAGAATTATTGCACCGCTTTCTCTCAGTTTTTTTACAATAAAACTGTCATCCGGTGGATTGGAGTCAGCCATAAACCGGGATCCTGCGGTTGTCTGCATTTTGTCGCCGGTATCAATGTTATCTTTCAGCACTACGGGAATACCGTGAAGTGGCCCGCGCTCACTACCGTTCTGCAGTTCCGCGTCAAGCTCTTCGGCAATTTGAATTGCATCCGGGTTCACCTGAAGTATTGAATTCAGTGAGGGGCCGTTTTTGTCGATCAGCTCTATTCGGTCAAGGTAAGCTTGCGTGACATCCCTGATTGTAAAATCACCGTTACTGTATCCGGCCGTCAGCTCCGGAATTGTAATCTCTTCAAGATTAAGGGAATCGTATGCTGTTTGTTCTGGCTCTTGCTGGCCACAGGAAAACATAGTAAGTGTTAGCAAGATCAATAAGCAGGAGTTTTTGTTCATTATTTTGTACAATTGGTTATATATAGAATTACGGTTTACATGTAGCAGCATCAATAACAGACAACAGATGGATAGTATTAAAACATTTTGAAATATGAAAAAAATAGAATGTCCTTCTTGCGCAGTTGAGGTTGATGCCGATAACGAGGTTTGCCCTATTTGCGGTTACGAATTTCCGCGGCAAAAAAAAAGTATACAAATAGCTGCGTGGATTATGATTTTTTTGATTCTCTCATGGCTTTTGATTTAGCTGATTATTTAAAGCGTCTTGTCCATGTTAAGATTACACCGGTAATAATAATGATCATAGCTGTAATTGACAGGAAAGAGGGGATTTCATCAAATATGAAATAGGCTGCAATGGCAGCAAATACAGCTTCTGAAAGTACCAGTGTAGAGAGTAAAGTGGGAGAGACATATTTTACGGCATAATTCATGGAGCCGTGTCCGAGAATCGTTGGGCCGACTGCGAGTGCAAACCCTGCAAGTAAACCGGTTGCGCTGATGACCGGAAATCCGCCAACCCAGATAAATGTCAGGATGCTACAGATAATAGCCGCGTGTAAATAGACGTGGAAGACATAGTCGATCCATTCGGCGTGCTGCCTGATTCTGCGTCCCAGTAAAAAATAAACTACAAATATGACTGCTGCAGTGAATGCAAGTCCGTTTCCAAGCAGGGCATTAGGAAAAAGATCCATGTTTACATCGTCAGCTATTCCAAGCATCACCGAGCCGCTGAATGCAATAAAAACTCCGATCCAGACCAGCGGACGAAATCTGGCTTTAAAGATCAAACTTTCAGCTACAATCAGCATTACAGGATGAATGGTTACAAGTACTGAGGCTGAAGCAACCGAAGTGTAGTGGAGGGAAGCAATCCAGAATGTAAAATGCAACCCCAGGGCAAACCCGGCGCCGATAACAAGACCGGCGTGCAGCCCGTGTTTTTTTAAACTTTTAAGAGGCGTTCTTTTTTGATACCAAAATGGAAGTAAAATCAGCACGGCAATAGCAGTTCTAAGGGCCGCGAGGGCAAGAGGTTCAACATCGGTTGCGTACCGAACAATGATAGGGGCAAAACCAAATGTGATGAGCCCGATGATAAGAAAAAGTACGACCTTTAAAGCGGGATATGTGCTATTTGCTTCATTATGCAAAGCAGTTATCGGATTCGATCCATTGAACTGACCAGCTCCTGATCTTTCCGGATATTTCTGCCTGCCTGCCACTGTGCGAGAAGAGCAAAGATCAGAAGCAGTGTACTCATGGTTTCATCGATCAGGAAAGAGCCAAATCCTCCCAGTGTGAAGAGAATACCGGCTGCAAATCCGATTGCAACAAGCTGGCAATAGGTTGCAATTTTCACCCAAAAAATCTGTCGCTCCCTGTTCGTATATAAAAAGATAGTAATAAAACTCAGAAGCATGGCGATTGTCATTGATACGGCAAGGCCTTTTCCAATCCACGGGGAGGGGTCTGCAACGGCCTGGCTGTATATGGGAGTAAAAAATGCAATCAGGTTAAATAATCCTGCTAAAATGAGATAAACGGTCTGTATTCGTTGAATCACGAGGCTGTTTTACTTGGTTTTTTAATTTTCCCAAAATAGTGATTATTGATCTTTATAAACAGATCAACCTTGCAAAATTTATTCAGGAGCTGTGTACTTCTGCTTCTTCGATCTCATCATGTGAATCTTCATCAACAGCTGCCCCGTTCCCGGACTCTGGTTTCTCAATAATTCCGGGCTGTTCCGTATTAAAGAAGAATTTATTTACACCACCTCTGCAATCCTCAATAATGTAATACATAACCGGAACAAGAATTAATGTCAAAACTGTGGCAAACAGCAATCCGCAGATTACAGCAATTGCCATCGGGCTCCACCAGGCAGCCTGTTCTCCCCCCCAATAGAGGTATTCCCCAATATTGGTGAAAAATTCAACTGGGGCATTTACCAGCACATAGAAATCAATATTAAAACCAATAGCAAGCGGAACCAAACCCAGTGTGGTAGTAATGGCAGTTAGCACAACCGGACGGAAACGAACGGATCCGCCTTTTACCAGGGAATCGAACAGCGACATCTTATCCCGTTCACGGAGAATATCTATGTAATCAATCATAACAATAGCATTGTTCACCACCACACCTGCAAGTGAAATTACACCGATACCGGTCATAATTACACCAAATGGCATCTGAAATAACAACAGGCCAAAGAGTACCCCGGAAATTGACATGATAACTGAAGTGAGCACAATAAATGGTTTGGAAACCGAATTAAATTGTGAAATTAAAATGAATGCCATCAGTGAAAGTGCGATAAAAAAAGCATCCATCAGAAAATCCTCAGCATCTTGCTGTTCCTGCTGCTGTCCGGTCCAGCCGGTTGCATATCCATCCGGCATAGATTCAATGAAGTCATTCAATACCTCCTGAACTTCAGCCAACACAGCATTACTATTGTAGATTGATCTCACATCTGCTGAAACCGTAACAACCCGTTTCTGGTTTTTACGTTTGATTCCTCCAAATCCCTCGTCAACCTGCCAGGTTGCGATTTCGGATAGTGGTATTTGCCTTCCCTCTTCAGCCATAATATTCAGGTCAGATAGCATATTTAAATCTTCCCTGAATTCTTTTGCAAGCCGCACTGTAATATCGTATTCGTCGTTTCCATCTCTGAATTGTGAGGCTTCAACGCCATTAATTGCCTGCCGAACCGTATTACCCACATCTCTTGTAGTGAGCCCGAAGATGGCGGCTTTCTCTCTGTCAACATTTATTCTCATTTCGGGACGGGATTCAGGCAGATCTGTCTCAAGTCCATCCAGTTTACTGAATACGGGATCGTTCTCTAAAATTCTGAGGGCCTGATCAGATAACCGGGTAAGCGTCTCCATGCTCCGGCCGCTTATTTCCAGGTTAATAGGTTTTCCGGTGGGCGGGCCTTCCTGCTGTTTTTCGATTGTAATTTTGGCCCCTGCAAGGCCTTCGGGGAAATTTTCCCTCATGTATTCCATTGATTCGAGAGTACTGCCGGATCTCTGCTGGTAATCTGCAAAGTTTAAAACAACCGTGCCCCTGTTTTCCGTACTGCCGCCGCTTGCTTCCATACCGCTTGATATCATAGCACCGGCAGTAGCAACCACAGTTTCCACGTCTTCATTATTCGGAAGTTCATTTACCCTCTTTTCCATTTGTTCAATAAACCGGAGGGTAAAATCCACATTGGTACCGGCCGGAGTTTCAACCTGGGCATAGAGCCTTTTTGGAGGGATATCTTCGGGAAAGAAAACGACGCCGTAATTGAACAGGCCAAAAATCAGGAAACTCGAAAGCAGTACGCCTATTGCAATTCCCACAACTTTAAAGCGATTATTCAGGGACCATTTTAAAGTGCTTTCGTATTGATCCAGAACAACCAGTAATCCCCGCTTCTGCCACATATCACCCAAAGGTTTCAGAAAGTATTCGTGACTCAGGTAGAATAAGAAGAAAATAAAAAGTAACATGAAGGTAAGAATCCAGTTACTAAACAAGGCGAAAGATAGTATCACAGCACCAACAACAGTGATAAAAATCTTACCGTTTTTTGATATTGCTGCCCTGGATTCGCCTGTTTCATCCTGTTCAAGTTTCATGAAGACGGCACAAAGCACCGGATTGATAACAAGACCTACAAACAGAGAACTTCCGAGCGTGATGATGAGCGTTTTGGGCAGAAAAGACATGAATTCGCCTACCATACCGGGCCAGAAAATCATCGGCAGAAAAGCGGCGAGTGTGGTGGTGGTGCCCGAAATAATTGGCATCGCAACTTCTCCGGTCCCTTTTTTGGCAGCTTCCAGGTTACTGAATCCCTCTTCCAGGTACCGGTAAATATTCTCAACAACTACGATCGCATTGTCAACAAGCATTCCAAGAGCCAGGATCAGCGAAAAGAGAACAATCATATTCATGGTGATCCCCAGGGCCTGCAGGATAAAAAATGACATAAACATGGAAACCGGAATAGAAATACCGACAAACGACGAGTTTCTGACGCCCAGAAAGAAAAGCAAGACACCAATTACCAGCAACAAACCCGAGATTATGTTATTCTCGAGACTGCTTACCATCATCCGGATATCTTCACTTTGATCGGATGTGATACGAATGTTCGTTGTGGGCGGCAGACCAGGCAGTTCATTTTCAATAATAGACTGAACAGCCACCGACGTTTCTATGATATTCTGGCCGGTTCGTTTCTTTACCGACAGAGTGATTACCGGACTCTCATCCAGGAAGGCGTAGGATTCTCTCTCCTTCTCCTCAAAGGAGACTGTAGCAATATCCCGGATATATATGGGATTGTCTTCAGGCGCATCAATTACAATATCTTCGATATGTTGTGGCACATCGTATTCACCGGGCACTCTCATGAGGAATTTTTTTGTACCCACATCCACCGTGCCACCCGGAATTGTTACATTTTCATTCTGTATCGAGGCGATCAAATCGGCAAACGAAATCCCGTAGTATTTGAGTTTGGGCAGATCCACATCTACCTTCACCTCTTTTTCTATTCCTCCGGCCAGGTCCACTTCCAGTACCTGTGGCAGGGTTTCAATAATATCCTGTAGATCTTCGGCTACGGTTTTAAGCTGGTCAAGCCCGTAATCACCGGATATATTCACCTGCATAATGGGAAACTCGGATATGTTGATCTCCATGATAACAGGGTCATCCACATCAGACGGCAGCTCCGGTTTGGCAAGATCAACTTTTTCCCGGACTTTTTGAAGCGCTTCATCGATGTTAACATCGGTATTAAACTCCATGTTGATACTGGAATAGCCCTCTGCAGTAGTAGAGGTCATCTTTTTATAGTCAGAGATATTTGACAGCTCATCTTCCAGTTTCCGGGTAACCAGGTTTTCAACATCCAGCGGTGAAACTCCCGGATACGTTGTAATTACCATGATATTGGGGATCGTGATATCAGGGGCAGATTCTTTGGGAATTGTGGTATACGAACGCACACCGATGATGGCGATCAGTATCAAAAGCACAAGTACACTAACTCTGTTCCTGATTGAGAAACTGGTTAGCCCGAACTCTTTCCGTTTGCTGATATCAGTACCGGGCTTGTTGTTTCCGTTATTTGGATTTTGGGTATTCATGAGAGTGAAATCAGTAAAATTTATTAATTACCAGAGTTGGCAAAGACTGTTGCATTGTCAACAATATTTATTCTCGTTCCATCCAGCAGATAGGAAGAGCCAATCGTTATTAGCTTTTCTCCAAATTCAAGGCCCAGGTTTATAACAATCTCGTTTCCAAATGAGGCACCGAGTTCAAGCTCCCGTTCTTCAGCAATCGTGTTCCCGTCACTATCTTCACCAACCACGAAAGCGACATGCCTGCCGTTGTTCTGATGGATAAATTCTTCGCTAACCACAATTCTGTTTTGCAGAAATTCTGTTCGAAGTTTCACATTTGCAAGCATATCCACTTTAATCTCATTTCCGGGATTTTGAAAAAGGGCTTCTGTTGTAAAGGTTCTGCTTTGCGGAGAGATCGATTGCCCGATAAAGGTAATCGGCAGCTTATAGGTCAGATCTGGATTGTGATCAAACCACACTTCAGCCTCATCATTGAGATCCACATCACCTGCATAGCGGGCAGGCACACCAAACGAGACTTTAATTTTTTCTCTTCCAATGACTCTTGCGATTGCCATACCTGCAGAAATCATTTCGCCCTTTTCCAGTGTTAATTCTTCGATAACACCCTCGACCGGAGATTGAATTTCAGTGTTTTCAATGTCTACCCGGATGCTTTCCAATGATGCTTCATTTTGCTGAAAAGTATATTTGGCATTAAGAAAATCTATCTCCGACCCGATATTCTCCTCTTGATAGAGTCGCTTGAGCCGAAGATAGTTTTCTTCCGATTGCCTCGTTACTGCCTGCAAGCGGCGCGCCTCTTGTTGTAGTTTTCTGTCATCAATTTTGGCAATTACCCGGCCTTGTTTTATCCTGTCACCTTCATTTACATAAAAATTTTCAATTCGGCCTGATATTTCAGAAGAAACCTGAACGTCATCTCCGGTTTCAATGGTTCCAGCTAAGCGTAAAAAACTTGAAAAATCTGAAGGTTTAATCTCACCAACTTCTACATTTACCGACTTCACCAATTGTTCATTTTGAACTTCTTCTCCCGGTTCGCTGCAGCCGGATACAAAAGCAAACAGCAAACTTGCAAGGAGTATTGTTAGCAAGGGTTTCATTTGATCTAAATTCTTCATTTTTCAGTTATTATAGTTATCAATTATTGGTTGATACCATGGGTACCATGCCTAAAATCTGATCGTAGTCGGCTTTCGCATTCAGGTAATCAAAAACAAGGCGGGCATAGTTCAATTCCGCTTCACGAACCTGAAGTTCAGCTTCAGTCACCTCAAGCTGAGAACCCATTCCGTTTTCAAACCTTTTCAACGCAATTTCATAACCTCTGGATGCCTGGCTGATTGCCTGTTTCCGGGCATCGGCGGTATCAAACAACCTGTTCAGGTTTTCTACAGAAGTCTCATACTCATTCAGAGCAACTTGTTTCGTAAACATCTGCTGCTGGTTGATATCTTTTTTTTCAATTTTTGCACGGTTAACGTCTGCTGATCGCTTAAACCCCTGGAAGATCGGGAGGCTCACATTCAAGCCGACTGTCTGAAAGCGGACTGCATCCTTAAAGGGCTCAATGGGATCGGCCTGAGCTGCGGTCCATCGTAAATTGTATGTAGTGGAAATGGTTGGAAGAAACCGGCTCTTTATCGCTGTAATTTCTCTGTCTTTTAACTCATCCTGTTTTTGTAAAATCCGCAAATCTCCTCTAAGTTCACTCATGATATCGATAATATCCTTCTCTTTTGTAAGGGATAATTGATTCATCCGGTCGATTTTTTTCAGGCTCTCATTATTTTTTTCAAGGGCCTGTTCAGAATGTATATCGAAAGTGCCAAGTTCACCTACTATTCTTACATTTAGTTCAACAGGAATTCCCGTTACAATTTTAAGATTTCTGTAAGCCTGTTCGATAGCGGTTTCGGTTTCGCGGAGTTCAGGCCGCTGATTGGCAAGCTGAACCTCAAGCCTGAGAACATCATACTCTTCTACAAGGCCTGCACGCAGCCGGCCCCTGTTCTCTTCAAGATTTTCTTCAAGACGGTTGATGGAAGCCTGCTGTAACCGGTGTTGTTCCTCTGCGATCAGTACATTGTGATATGCTTTTCTGATTTCAGTAACAACCTGTTGAGTAGTAGCTCTTAAATTCTCCTGCTGTGCAGCTTTAAATAGGGTAGAGCTGCTAATTCCTATGATAGCTTCTCCGCGGAAGAGATTTTGTGATACAGATACCCCGCCGGTCCAGTCATTGTCAGTACCAAATGAAACGGGAACCAAGTCTCCCTGCTCGCCTCCAAAAAATTCAGCCGGGAAAAAAGTTACCGGCAATTGTACATTTCGGGTATACGTAGCACTTGTTGTAACTTCCGGCAGAACCTCACTCCAGGCTATGCGAACCTGTTCATCAGCATCCTCAACAGAAAACCAGGCTCTTTTAATATCGTTATTGTTCGCAAGCGCTATTTCAATAGCCTGTTCAAGATTAAGCGTACTGCCCTGTGACAGATCTACATTCACATTTTGAGCATGTAAAGATGCGGATACGAGAATCATTACTGCAAGGAAAAAGGTATGTTTAAAACAGTGTGGCATAAATTGGTAAAATTATGACTATTCGTTAATAAATTTTGATAATCTTAAAGCCAAATACGGATATTTTATTGAAATGTTTCACTGTTTTGACCAGCAGTCATATTATTTGCAGATATTCCTGTTCCAATCAGCTCAATAAAACTTACAATCAGTGATTCGAGGCTGAAATCAATCTCATCCAGCATTTTATAGTAGTGGCCTTTGTTTTTTAAAAACGCCATTTGAACAATTCCTTTGGATGCTCCCCAGATAATTACACCCAGTTCTTTTGGGTCGTAAGAGTTGTCAATAGACCCGTCCTGCATCCCGATTTGTAACGCTCTGACTATATAAGTCATGGCATCTTGAGCATGTTTTTCACAATTCTGGGCTATTTCGCTCTCAGCAAGCTTTTCCTGATCCATCATATTCTCATAAAAAGCAAAGGCATTAAAGTAGATGGGGTTGGCCTGAATAAATTTCAGATACTCTTCTCCCAGCTTTCGCAGCATTTCAAGCCCTGTAAGATCCAGAGTCAAGATTTTTGCCATTTCACTGTTCAGTATTTTTGAACCGCGTTCACTGATTGCCAGATAGATCGAAGCTTTGCTTTTAAAGTAGAGGTAAAGGGTGCCCTTGCCCAGTTCGGCTCTTTCCGCAATTTCATCAACAGTAGCTGCATCAAATCCCTTTTCATTGATTACTTCTTCAGCTGCATCGATGATTGTTTCCCGCCTTTCAATTCTTTCCCGCTCTTTCCGTTCTTTTGTTCCCATATAATTGACTGATGGTCATATTAAAAATATCAGTCATTATAATATCAATAAATTATTAGAAAACCGAGTAAATCGTGTTAAATTTTCATAAAAATCGTGGTAGCGCTTTTCTGTAATTCAGAGAATAATTTTATAAGAGTGGACAGGATACTTCAATGACGAGCCGTGAGAAGAAAATGGAAATTATTCGATGGATAAGCTTCTGGTTCTGCCTTCTAAACCTACCCGCCTGCAGATGGTATTTTTCGGTCGCTATAGATACTATAAATTGAGTATGCCAATTTACTCAGAGCGGGTATGGTAAATGGGAGCGCCGCAGGTGCGATATATTCGTGCTCCTTCAAAACGAGCATACCATCAGGATTTGAGATATGCACCTGACAAAAAC
>CAZFAJ010000091.1:0-2153 GCA_964517005.1 uncultured Balneolaceae bacterium
CGTAATCTGCGGATTCTCCAAAATATATACCGAATCATCGATTCTGCCGAGGACCGGGTGCTCATCATTATTGGTGCGGGGCACCTGCCTATACTGAAGCATGTGATCAAAAGCTCACCGGAGCTGGAGTGGGTAGAGATTGCGGATTATTTCGAATAGGAAGTAAATATCACAATAGTTGCTTTTAAGATCAGTTTAAATTTAAAATTGAAGTTGTTTTTGATGCGTATGTGGTGTAATATTACATCAAAAACAAATGGCAAGACAAAGCATATCCTTAACAAAACCGAATGACGAGTGGTTAAAATCACAAGTAGAAAGTGAAGAGTATTCCAGTAAAAGTGAACTTGTGAATGATCTTATCAGACAAGCCCGCAATCAGCAAGCTCAAATCGATTGGATTAGAGCAAAACTTGATCATGCCGAAGAGAGCGGCTTCACAACTGATAGTAAGGAGCAAATCCTGAGCCAGTCAAAATCTTCACGGAATGGCTGATTATCGCATAAGTGAGTCGGCCAAAAATGATTTGATAAGAATTCACCAATATGGAGTTGAAAAGTTTGGTATGGTTCAGGCTGATAAATACTTCTATTCGTTTTTTGAATGTTTTGAATCTATTGCTCAACGTCCATTTTCGTTTGAATCCGTCGATTACATAAAAAAAGGATACAGGCGCTGTGTATGTGGATCCGATAGTATTTACTACAGAATAAATGGAAAAGTGGCAGAGATTATGGCAATCATCGGAAGGCAGGATCTGGACAATATTATTTAAATAAACTTCTGATTAAAAAAACACCGTTTGTGCCGCGACATCATGGTCGACATCGTAACAATAGCATTCTAAATGCGTATGGTTTCATTTGTTTAGATATTTTATGTATCCTGATTTAAACTGTAAACAATAGTTTTTCATGTCCGATCGAGTATTTTCTGAAGGTGAAGTTCAAAAGCTAATCAAACGCGCCGCAGAGCTTGAGGCTGAACGTTCTGTGTCCGGTAAAGGCAGCAACGCAAACGGATTGACGATGGATGAACTTAAACATGTTGCATCCGAAGCGGGACTCGATCCGCAGCTCATTGAACAAGCTGCTTCCGAAATGAATACTACGTCATCTGATGTAAAAGAAAGTGTTCGCGTAAATCGTGATGAAATTGCCTCGGAAATCTGGCTGGACCACCAGCCCGACAGTGAAACAATGGATGTACTCGTTACGGAATTAAACCATATCTATGGAACCACGGATGAACTGAACTGGTGGGATAACCTTTGGGGAACCCACGAGGGAAAAGCGAAAGTAACCAGAACGTCCAGCACAACAGAGTGGAATTACAAGACGGAAGCCGGTATGTACTCTACCGGTGTATTGATGCAACAGCGGGGTGAACGGTTTCGAATACGGGTGAGTAAACGTCAAATTATGGGTTTGGAGTGGGACAGTTTCATGAATAGTCTTCTTTTAATAATGCCGGTAGCCGTTGTGCTGGGTGTCCTGGGAGGAGTTAGTAGTTCTGCAGTATTTGGAACCGGAGGACCCGGCGTCCTGGCCGGAATTTTACTTTCGCTATTTAGTTATCCTTTGATGCGGCATTTTACAAAACGATCCGTTGAAAAACACAAAGCTGAAGTCGCCAATACCGTGCATCAACTCTCCAACCTGGTTTTGCAATCCTCAAACCAGAAAAAAAGCAAATCAAAGTTTGAAAAAAAGGCCCGTTCTGCTATCAGGATTGAAATTCCTGATGAACCCGAATCGTCAGAATCTCAATCCGGAAAACTTCGCAACAACCTGAGGGAGTAAACGCACGTTTACATATTTGTCTAATCAAGATGCAAAGGTACTGTTTTGATTCTGAAAGCCGGTAATTAAAAAACATTTTGGATAATGAGTCTCCGTGATCGTGAGCTGGCCAAGAAATATGAATGGCATGCCAAGGTAATCCTTTGGTAAACAGATTTTTTAACCTGACAATAGCTTTCAAAATGAAATAACAACGGAATTATTAATGTCGCGAAAAGTCACTCTTTTTTTATTTTTCACCTTTCTCTTAACTTGGGCCCTTGAATTTGCAGCTATCGCGTGGATCGGAGATTTTTCCATTGTAAATCAGCCCGGCAGTGGATTTCCTGTCATTGTACTCATCTTTATCG
>CAZFAJ010000091.1:2253-10615 GCA_964517005.1 uncultured Balneolaceae bacterium
TTTTAAGAGTTTTTTATCTCTGTAGAGCAGGTAAACCAGTGTTCTGTGATTTTCTATTTCTTGCTCAAAGTGCTCTTTGATTTTCTCTTTGGTTACCATTGCAATTTCGTTATGATTATTTTTGCTCAAATTATTTTAAAACTCTCTTTTACTGATAATGCAAAAATGTCAAGAAAGCTGCAACAGAATTTGACTTCCAGTCAATTTTTTCAAGATGAATGCATTTCAATTGTGAATTTCTATCCCGCATTTCGTTTTACTGGTGCCGTTTGCTTTAAAAAATGAATTTTAAAAGTGAAGTTGTAATTGTATTTGTCGAGACCATGGCATTGATGTAATTTTATAATGAACTTAAAAACAGAAAGACAAAGATTGAATTCTCTAAACCCGAAAAACAAAATGGACAGTTAATATGACGGTACTAAAACTTTTCATTCCCCTGCTGTTTTTTGCCCTGTTCTTCACACTGTGCAGTAATGATGACAATCCGGTAGTGTCCGAAATAGATAATATGGCAGGTGATCTTACACTTTTAAACGGAAACAATAAAATCGGGTCGATCGAAGGTTTCAATCCTACCAATCCTCCGGCTACTTCAGATTCGATGGCAGCCAGATGGCAGGAAGCTTTAAATGCGGGAATGTCTGTCGGCCGGCTGCAAATCGACTGGCCTGAGCTGGAACCGGCCCCGGGTATTTTTAATCAAACAGTGCTTGAAGAGGAACTGGCTAAGATGAAAAACCAGGGATTGCAAACCTTTCTTCTGATTTCTGCTTACGACAGCGATGGTCCCGTAATTCCCTCCGATCTGCAGGGAAAAGATTTTGATGACCCGGAACTGATCGGCAGGTTTAAAAATTTGATGGATTGGGTAATTCCGATGCTGATTGAATATGATGGTTATCTGATTTCCGTAATTAATGAAGCCGATAATGATTTTGCTGAACACCCCGACCTCTACAAGGAGATCGTTATATTTTTGTCGGAAACCAGGGATCATGTTCATCAAATTAATAATAATATGGCAGTAACGGCTACGATTGCTGAAGGGAGCCTGGATGACGGCCGGCCGGGGATCCGGGAGATCATTGCAGAAAGTGACGTAGCCTGCTGGAATTTTTACGGCAGTAAGCTACAGTTCTCTTCACCTTATTTTGTTGAGCAAACCGAAAGTGAAGTACAAGCTGATTTACAACGATTGATTGAAGTTTCCGCCGATAAAAATATCGTGATCCAGGAGTTGGGTATGCATTCCGGAAACAGGCTTCTCAATAGCTCTGAAGAGATACAGCGTCGATTTTTTGAACTCTTTTTTGAAAAGATGAATACCACTGATCAAATAAAAATTGCTTATAATTTCCAGCTGGTTGATTGGTCCCCTGAAGTATCAGAGCTATTGGCGCAGGGATTTGAAAGCGAAGAGGTGCCTCAGGAGTTTATCGGTCAGTGGAAAGAATCTTTGGAAACGATCGGTCTGATCAACTATAGCGATGGCAGCAGGAAAGATGCATGGAATGAATTTTTATTTTGGGTAGAAGAATTCAATTAAATGTGCTCTGGATTGCTCTCGTAAAAATAAACTGCTGTGTTGTCAATCAAAAAAACTGTCATATTTCAATCCACATTTGAACATTGCCGCGACAATGACTGGAAATTCATTCGGGTATCAAAAGCCGTATTTCACGACGTTAATTTTGTTAGATACAAAACAACAATAGTGTTTGATTGAAAACAATAAAATTGTATTTAACTATCAAACAAACTTTGTTATGATACTAAAATCTGCGATTAGCGAAGTTGTAAATTCCTAAAATTTCAACCTGTCAGTACGCCGCTCACAGCAAAGTAAACAGAATAACCGATTGAGTTTCTTGACATGCGGATATAAATTGATCTGATTCTTTTTTTCATAAATCCTTTCATATGCTGGAAAATACCATCGATATTTTGTTGGCGCGGGAGCAGACGGGCCTGCTCTTGGCAGGGTTTGCGCTGATTCTGCTGGGCGGGGCTATTTTGGCCGATTATCTGCTTGCATTGAAAAACCGGGTGAAGCTAAAAGGGAAAATTATCGGGCTAAGGCAGGAATCCGGCAAGGTCAATCGGGAGAACGCGGTGTACTTCCCCGTTATAGAGTATATATCCGCTGCCGGCAAAAAAATTCAGGCGGAAACCGACAGCGGATCATCAACCCTGACGAATAAAATTCCCGGAACGGAGGCCTCCATATTGGTGAATCCGGAAGAACCCTATGAAGTTCGGCTGACGGGATTCACCCGCCCGGTTCTTGCAGCTATTTTTTTGATCACAGGATTTGTTCTGATTTTTCTGGCCGCCTCACAATATGACTTTACATTCTGGACAATCCTCATTGCCGTACTTGCAGGTTCGGTGATTGTTCCCCAACTGTTCAGGCAATTAACAGCAAAAGATTCCGGTTACGCCCTCTCGAAAAAATCATATAAAAAGCGGGTACTTGAGAAAAGAGAACTTAAAAAAGTAGGTAAAGCAGAGTTGATCAGCACGATTCGCAAACAGAAGCGCCAGGCGAATATCATGAACCCTGTGATGATGATCATTGCTCTTTTGCTGGCCGGGGGTGGTGTGTATTTGGCCGGGAATATAAGCAGCCTGCAAAAAACCGGCAGTATTGCTGAAGGAACTGTTGTAGAGCATGAGCGGGAATATCTAACCAGTGAAAACAGGAGCTACTACTACCCGGTGGTTGAGTTTTCAAATGCTGACGGCAATCCTGTTCGTTTCCGGGACCAGGCGGGTTCATCACAACCGGTGATGAAAGCTGGCGAGAAAGTGACCGTGATCTATGACCCAGCCCAACCCGGCCAGGCGATGATCGACCGGGGCGCATGGAACCTGCTCCCCTCGGCAGGACTTATTTTTGCAGGGTTATTACTATTTATCCTTGGTTTCAAAGGCATGGTGACTTATGCCGGCCTTACAAAAAGTCAATGAATTTATGCAACCCGTTAAGATAGGACTGAATGGTACTGTCGCTATAATTTTTAAGCGTAAGCTGATGTTCGTACTTATTTATTAGCTCATTTTTATTCATCTTACTCTTATTTTTTATCAGAGTATAAATAAAATCACTTAAACATGCAGCAGGATAAGATGAATAGAGTTGGTCTTAGCCTGTGTTGGTGGCAAGTGTAAAAACAAACTAATTAGTAGTTAATGTGAGTTTAGGATTAATATATAATTATGAGTAAAAAATATATAATAAATCGATTAAAATGGTACTACCCATTAGAGAGGTTCAACGCTTTTTTCTTTACAGGAGTTTTATTCTATGTGTTATATAAGTATGTTTTTCTCGATACAATTTTTCTTAACTATGGATTGCTTATTGTGATATCCATTCTATTTCAGGGTCAGCACTATTGGAAGTTGAAATTATGGAGATTGACTCAGAAAGAATTTAGTCAAAAAAATAATATTCAACTGTTCAATAAGTTCCGAAAAATAAATGTTGTATTAATTTATTCAATACCTATTGTCTTTTTGTTACAACTATTATTGAATAATTGGACTATTAAGCCTGAAAATTTTTTAGGATGGGCAATTAGTGCAAATATTCTTGGAATTTTAGAACATATAAATTATTACAATAGGCAATTGATGATTGACAACATTTATGATTTGAAATATTTGATACGAAATAAAAAACTCAAAATAGCCAGTTTAAAAAAAGACCTTGACGAAAATGAAATCTAAGAACACCAGCCACCAACATCGGCTATAAGTAATTGGGGATTTAGTGATTAATCGAAAGTAAAAACAATAATCAAAGGTCAGTGCTAAACCGAAAAGTTAGGGCAAAAAATCCCCAACTACTCATAGCCGAGGACCGTTGGCAGTAATATAAAAACGCTTACCTAAATTCAATCTGAAACATAATTTATTACCACTAAAATTTAGCAAAATGAACACAAGTCAAGAAAACAAACAAATTGTAAACCACGCTTTTGAACAAGCGGAGAAAGGGAATGTAGAAGGATTTCTCAACGCACTATCCGATGATTTTAAATGGATAACCATTGGCTCTACGGGAGTTTCTGGAACGTATGATACTAAAGGTCTTTTAGAAGTCTATTTTCCAAAAATTATGGCTTCTTTTGAAAGCATGCCTATTATAGTCCCGGACCGAATCATTGCAGAAGACGATTATGTGATAAGATTAGGACATGGTGAAGGTGGTGTTGCGAAAAATGGGATGGAATACAACAATACCTACTGCTTTGTCATACAACTAAAGGACGGAAAAATTAAAGAAATAAAAGAATTCTGCGATACGGATTTAGTTCGTAAAGCCGAATTAGGGAACTATTAAAACAAAAAATTAAACTAAAAAACAAGAAATTGTGAGTAGAGTTGAAACTAAGTGGTATGATGACTGGGTAGAACGGCACATCGCAGACTTAACGGGAAAGGTTGCTATTGTTACTGGCGCAAACTCGGGTACTGGTTTTTGGGCATCGAATGCTCTTGCGGGTAAAGGGTGCCATGTGGTACTTGCCTGCCGAAATGAAGAAAAGGCTAAAGCGGCACAAAGCGAAATCCTTAAAAGATTTCCCGAAGCAAAGCTGACTTTTATTCCGTTGGATAATAACTCTTTTCAATCGGTTAGAGCTTTTGTAAAGGGATTTCACGAAAAGTTCGACAGGCTCGATATGCTTCTCAACAATGCGGGCATTATGGGTCAGCCATGGACGCTTACTAAGGACGGGTACGATATACAACTACAAACAAATCACTTGTCGCACTTTTTGCTCACAAAGTTGCTTTGGGACAAAATGGTGAGCACCCCAGGGCAATCGAGAGTTGTTCAGCATTCTTCTAGTGGCCATAAAGCTGGCAAAGTCAGATTTGATACAGAACGACTTGAAAATCCTAGCTACAATTCCGGATTTCTTGGAAGTAATTTTTTATTTATGAATACCTTAGGACGGTTTATAGGTTTAACAGCCGAGTGGAAACGCTACAGTGTGAGTAAGCTTGCCAATGTTTTATTTATGCGTGAATTACAACGCAAAATTTCAAACAAAAATATAGAGGATAAGATTATCAGTCTATCTTGCCATCCGGGTTGGGCAGACACCAATCTGCCGAATACTTCAACAGGAAAGTTAGGCAAATATTTGAGAAATAATCCACAGAAAGGCCAGTCGGCAGCAGATGGAAGTCTTCCGCTTTTGATGGCAATAGTGGGTAAAAACGTTGAAAACGGAGATTACCTGGGACCCGAAAACGGCATGACAGGAGCTCCCAAAAAGGACAAGGTAGGTGGCAATGGAAATGACGCAGAAATGGCACAAATACTTTGGGAATTTTCAGAAAAAGCAATCAAAGAAAAGTTTAAGATTTAATTTTTTTCAATAATTAATGAAGTCAATATTGTATGAAAAAATTAAATATTATTACACCCATGATTGGAGAAAATGTTGATTTAAACCACATAAATCAGATTTTTAGCCAGTGGTGGCGTACTGTGAAGTAAATATAAGGGGTTTAAATTTTGAGTTGAAAATCAATACTACTGCCTACAAAAGCCATACGTAATGCGGGTTTTAGTGCTTGAATTGAAAGTAAATGAATATTTATAAACATATCGGTAAGTGGACAGTGAAGTGAATTCTAATCCCGCACTACGCATAACCAAACCGTTGGGCTTAATTTGAAAGAACCTACATTTGAAATATGAACCTACCAGAAATATAAAATAGCGAATTAGTTGTCTTTATGCCTAAATATGGTCAGACAAAGTTTCAAGAAAGGTTTCCATTGATAATTTAGATGTTATCATTTCTGTCGGGTATCGTGTTAAATCTCAAGTAGGTACTGAGTTTAGAAAATGGGCAACTCAAAGACGTAAAGAATATCTTCTTAGGGGTTATTCAGTCAATAAAGGGTTACTAAAAAAAGAACAAAATAGAGTTTCAGATTTGCAAAAAGAAATATTCGTTCTTAATGAAGAACTCTATGAGCTTTGTAATAATCCTGATTCTGATTTCAAGTATTTCTTTTATGATCTATGGCATAGCCTATTTTACCTCGCCACACATGAAAAACGAATTCAGGAGGTTTGGATTGGAAAAAGTAGGATTATTTATTACCCTGCCGGAATCAATTTCAAATTCAAAACATGGCATATTTTTAATAAAAAAGACTAAAACACATGAACAACCTCTTAATAATAGCGCATCCCGACAAAAAAAGTTTTTGTCACAATGGTATTTTTAAAACCATTTACAATACTCTAATTGATAACAAAGAAAATATTGATGTCATTGATTTGTATGACGAAAAGTTTAATGTATTCGGTGATGAAGAAAAGACTAAATTGTATAAGGATTTGATTGTAAAATCAAATCGTATATACATTATTTCACCTGTGTGGTGGTTCAGATGTACGCCATTATTAGAGTCCTTTTTCGATCAAGTGCTTACTCCGGGATTTGCTTATAAATTTGTAAACATTACCAAAACATTTGCTTATCCTAAGCCATTTTTAAAAGACAAAAAAGTAAGGACGTACCTTACTCATGGTGCCCCTGCATTGCCCGTACTAACGCTATACGTCAACTCTGTAAAACTTAGACTTGTTATGGGGGTTTATTCATTTGTTTTTGGCTGGTTCAGATCTAAAACCCGGCAATTTTGGTCTGTACCTTTCGTCTCAGAAGAGAAACGAAAAAGTTATCTGCTAAAAGTGAAAAGGGATGTAGAAAGGGATATTAAAAAATAATGATATAATTTTCCTTTAGGTACAATATGGTAAAACCCGAAATTACATTAATGGCGCAGTTACCTATTTGACGCCTCATCTGTCAAGAGGTGTGATCAGCACCTAAACGAAAAAAAGAAAAAGGCAGTAGAACTCGAGTATGAAATTGAACATCTGGACGAACTATCTGAACCTGAAAAGAACGCCATAGACGATGGAATTTTAGATGCTAAAGCCGACAATCTGCATTCGAATTCAGAAGCAAGCCAACTGGTTAAGAAATGGCTAAAAAAAATAAGGTGGACAACCCGCTCTACTATTGACCGAACTTCAATCTACAATTATTGGCTCGAACGAAACCGATGAGATTCAGATCTTGAGAGTATGGGACACTCGGCAACATCCAGACTCAACCGGATTATAGAACGAAAACCTAACAAATGAATATTAAAATAAAATTTAAGTTATCAATTTTCCTTATTGCTATTCTAATTTCCTGCCAAAGACCAAAAGAAGATAAAAATATTGAGGGTGTATGGATTCAAGAAGGATACGGCAGGCTCATATCAATTAAAGAATCTACCTATACCTATTTTAATACAACTGAACACTCATGCTTACCGCTTATTGCAAATGGAATTTTAGCAGATAGGTTTCGTATAGTAATTTTTAAAAATGACAAACTTATCTTAAACCCCGGGGGAATTGTTGATTATCATTTTAAAAGAAAAGATAAACTTCCTGAGACATGCAGAAATATCGACACAAAACCTGACTATTCACCGGAAGTGAACTTCAATGTTTTATGGAATACCTTCAACACGCACTATGCGTTTTTTGAACAACGCGGCATAGATTGGAATAAAGTCAAAATACAATCGCAAACAAAACTAAAAGATATTCAAACAGATCAAGAATTATATGACCTGTTCGTAAGCATTTTTAGCACTTTTAATGACGGTCATATAAAATTGGACGTACCTGACTCATTGGTAACATCAAAAATTTCAAATGAAAAGCATAAAAAAAGGAAGTTAAAACATGAAGTCATTAATGATATTACAACTGCTTACGTTAATAAACTCAAGCGTTATAACAATGGCGTGATACAATGGGGTGCTCTTAAAAATGAAAACATCGGATATATTGTGATTACGGATATGAATAATTTTTCAAATTACGTTTCTGAGTCAAATTTGTCATCAAAAGAATTTTGGGAGGAATACGAAACGGTTTTAGAAACTAAATCAGGCTTAACCCAATTGGATGACGAACTCAAAGGCGTTGATTTTGTTATGGATACAATCTTATCAGATTTATCAGAAACTCAATCTATAATCATTGATCTACGTTTTAATGGTGGCGGATATGAAACCGTTGCCTTAAGACTATTGAGTCATTTTGTAAAACAGCCCAAACATATCCTATCAATTAAAGCAAAAAAAGAACAGGGTTACACAAAAGAGCAAGATTATGTTTTAAAACCTGCAAAACATGTTTATAAAGGAAAAGTGATAGTATTAACAACTCACAATACGGCAAGTGCTGCCGAAATTTTTGCTCTTGGCACGATGGCTTATCCTGAAATTAAACGTTTTGGCTCTTCAACAAATGGAA
>CAZFAJ010000092.1:0-10125 GCA_964517005.1 uncultured Balneolaceae bacterium
CAGTATTAGCACTATCAGGTATTCTCGCTTCCTGTAGCACAGCGCAAACAAATTCCATAAACGAGGTAAACTCAAACAACAAAAAAATGAACAACAAAGAAATCGTAGGCACTTTCTTAGGTGCTGTAATGAAGCAAGACACCGCAACTATGCGTCAGGTAGCCAATGCAGATTATATTCAGCATAATCCATTTGTTCCAACAGGACTTGAACCATTTATCGGGCTATTGCCAGTCTTAAAGGAGCACGGAACGTATGCCGAAAACGTGAGAATGTTTCAAGATGGCGACTATGTGTTTATGCACAACATCTGGAAAAACGCCAAACCTTTTGGTGCGGATGAAATGGTGGCATTTGACATTATTCGTGTCGATGAAAACGGAAAAGTAGCCGAGCATTGGGATGCAATGACCGTTTTAGTTAAAGAAACTGCCAGCGGAAGAACACAGACCGATGGTCCAACAACTGTTGAAGACTTAGAGAAAACCGAGGCAAACAAAGCCTTGGCAGTTTCTCTTATTGAAGACGTTTTAATGGGTAAGAATCCAAGTAAGATTGGCGACTACATCAGTTCCGAAGAGTACCATCAACACAACCCACAAATTAAAGACGGATTAACGGGTATAGTAGAAGCAGTAGAGGATCTCACTTCTCAAAACAATATGTTTAAATACACCAAAATTCATAAAGTGTTAGGTGAAGGCAACTTCATCCTTACGGTAAGCGAAGGTGAATGGAATGGTGGTAAAAAACACGCATTTTACGATTTGTTTAGAATGAAAGACGGTAAAATCGTAGAACATTGGGATGTGATTCAAGAAATACCTACCGAAGGTTTGGCTCACAATAACGGAATGTTTGGATTTTAATAGATTAATAATTGTCAAAATGAAAAATATAATCATCACAGGAAGCAGTAGCGGATTTGGCTTAAAGGCCGCCAAAGATTTTGCCGATAAAGGCTATCAGGTATTTGCTACAATGCGTAATCCGAATGGAAAGAATGCAGATGCAAAAGCAGAATTAGAAAGCCATTCTACGCAAATAAAAGTAGTAGATATGGATGTTACCAAAGATGCATCGGCCAAAGAAGCGATGTCAAGTATTCTTGCAGAAGCAGGAAACATTGATATTCTCATCAACAATGCAGGTATTATGTATTTGGGAATCACCGAAGCATTCAGTATTGAGCAGGCAAAATTTCAAATGGATACCAATTATTTTGGTGCCATACGAGTAATGCAAGCTGTTTTACCGTCTATGCGTAAGGCAGGCTCTGGTTTAATTATCAATACTTCATCGTTGGTTGGTCGTATGTCGCCACCATTTTTTGGTACATACACCGCAACTAAGCACGCTTTAGAGGGCTACTCTCAAGCATTACGTTATGAGGTTTCTCCTTTTGGGGTTGATATTGTTTTGGTAGAACCTGGGCCATTTGGAACAGGTTTGTTGGCTTCCGGACAAGCGCCAGCACACAGTGAAGTTTTAGAAACTTATGGCGAATTGGCAGGTGTTCCCACAGCTATGGGCGAAAACTTTGCTCAAATGCTACAAAGCGAAGATGCACCCGACCCACAATGGGTGGTAGATGCGTATTTGAAATTGGCGGATTTACCTTTTGGAAGTCGTCCTACAAGAACAGTTGTTGGTATCACTTGGGGTACTGACGAAATCAATAACTTAACTCAACCTATTCAAGACAGAATTTTGAAGGAAATGCAACTTGATACGGTTTTGGGTGGTGCTTCTGCTTAATCATTAAGCTTATCTTCAATTTATAAAATCACAAGGGTTTCGGTTCTTGTGATTTTTTTGCGTCTTGATTTTCTCAAATTGGCTACAACAACAGGCTAAGACCAACTCTATTCATCTTATCCTGCTGTATGTTTAAGTGTTTTTATCTATACTCTGTCAAATCTCAGAGTAAAATGAATAAATCGGAATTAATATCAAAGTACAAACATCAGCATAGGCCTTGAAGCATTGAGCAAAAACCCCGGTTAAAGTTCGTAATGGGATAGAAAGCTTTTTCATAAGATCAAAACCCGATTGACCGGAGCTCTTTAATCTGAGACTGAAACCGTGCGGAATTGGTTTCGAAGAAGGCGAGGCTCTCCCGGAGATGAGTTTCGGCTTCATCGCGCCGGTTGAGGTTCCACAGGCAAAGGCCGAGTGTGTAGCGCGCTGTCATCAGGTTGGGGTCATCATCTTCAAGTGATTCGTTCCGGATGTGATAGGCTTTTTCGGCATAGGGCAGGGCTTCACTGAACCGTTTCTGGCCGCGCAGGGCATCAGCCAGCCCCTTGAGCGGGTAAGCCTGGCGAATATGTCCGGGAGGAAGCAGGCGTTCGCTGTGTTCCAGGCTTTCCCGTATGATGATTTCGGCCTGTTCGTACTCTTCCATCCGAAGATAGACGCCTGCGTAACTCTGCAGGATTCCGGCGATGTAGAAATTATCATTACCAAACTCATCCCTGAAGATGGCAAGTACATCGTGATAGGTCTCAGCCGCGTCTGCAAGTTTTCCAGCTCCGGATTGAGCCCGGGCGGTGTTGGAGTGGGCAGCAATCGTATTCAAATGCCCCGGCCCAAAGATTTTCACACGCATCGCATGTGATTCTTTAGCGTAAGAGATGGCTTCTTCGTAATTGCCCATATTCTGGTACAAGCTTGAAATGTGGTTCAGTGTGGAAGCGATCTGCTCATGAATATCAGGATAGATCGACCGGCTGATCTCCAAAGATTGAAACAGGTATTTTTCAGCATTCTCGTAATCGCCTGTTCGTCTGTAATTGGTTCCGAGATAAAAGATAAAATCGGCGTAGGTTTCACCGGCCTCTTCCAGGTTCTCTTCGTAAATGGGCTGCACAAGCATGAGGATTGAATCGGCTTCGGTATATCTCGCGTTCACGTCAAGATGGTAAGTATAATCCAGATGTACACTGGCAAAATCGAGACTTCCGGGTTCAAGATGGCGGTTGGCAAGATCCAGGGCACGCTGAATCATGTCCATGGCCTCATCATATTTTCCGGCTTGGTCCAGGATAACAGATCTCTTGGCCAGAAGGTCGATATAGGCAAAAGAAGTGGTATCCTGTACATTTATCATCAGTTCTTCCGCGGTTTGGCTTACCGAATCGGCCACTTCAAATGCATTCAGATTTGCATAAATGCCGGCCATCATGATCAATAATTCCGACTTGGTACGGGAATCGCCGGCAAGCTGATTATTAATATAACCGGTACTCATATCCACCATACGCCGCGCAGTGAGTTCCTGTCCGCCATTCTGCATTGGGTCGATGGACCGCAGTGAACTTCCAAGTACCTCGGCAATCCGCGCAGCTCTGGTTGCCTCGTTTTGGGCTCTTTCCGTCTCTTTTTTCAGTTCGAATGTATACAGAAAAACGGTGATAATCAGTGAAATAATAGCAAACACAGCTATGAAGGAAGCTGCCCGGTTTCTGTTCATCCTTTTGCGGAGCCGGTACAGAGGTTTAACCGAGTAACAGGATACAGGCCGTTCATCAAGCCATGCTTTGAGCTCATCCCCCATCTCCGATGCGTTTTCAAATCTCAGCTCCGGATCTGTCTCCATCGCTTTGCTGCAAATGGCTTCAAGCTCAGCACTGATTACTGCCGGTTTGCAATCGTCCCGCCGGAATTCCGGGTCCGGATGGCATTCGGTTAAGAGTTGATAAAGTACCACGCCCAAACTGTAGATATCGGTTGCCGTTGAGGTGGAATCACCGCTAATCTGTTCGGGTGATGCATAGGCACGCGTCATCGCTTTAATTTCTGAAGACTCTCCCTCCGATTCTTCCATTATCTGTGCAATTCCAAAATCGAGCAGTTTGATCTGTGGCTTGTCATCATCTCCGGTTACAAGAATGTTGCCCGGCTTCAGGTCGCAGTGAACAACCCGGTTCCTGTGGGCATACTGAACAGCTTCAATGATATTTAGAAAAAGTTGTAAACGTTTTTCTACTGATAAATCCAGCCGCCTGCAGTATGAAATAAGGGTTTCACCCTCTGCAAATTCCATAGCAAACCAGGGATGGTTTTCACCCGTAAGTCCGCCATCAACGAGCCGGGCTATATTCGGATGCTGCAGGCGGGCGAGGATGCTGCGTTCAGATTCAAATCTCCGTATAGCCTTATCAGAACCCATTCCAAATTTGATGAGTTTCAGAGCTACGGTTTGATCAAAACCTCCTTCGACCCGCCGTGCCAGGTATACATTTCCCATGCCACCGGAGCCAATCTCATTGATAATGTTGAAAGCTCCGATTTGTGTCCCTTCCATCGAAAAAAGAGAGGAAATATCAACCGTATCTATCGCAAAACTGTCGAGGATCGAGGTCTTGTCGGCATCTGCCTCTAAAAGAGCCCGTATCTCTTCAACGATTCCGGGATCAGTGGCTGAGACCTCCTGCAGCCTTGTTTCACGCGTTTTTTCATCTAACGCAACAATTTCCTTGAAAAGTGTCTGCACCTGGTTCCATCGCTCCGCTTCCATAAAAGATTCATTACATAGTTATGATTGTATACATAGTACGCGCAAAAACCGGAAAGAAATGGTGAAATCTATTTTCCCGGACCATAACCGGCCATCTCTTTTTTCAGCCAAGCACGTGCTACACGCCAGTCATATCGGATGGAGTGTTCCGTATCATCCAAAACTTCAGCGATCTCCTTGTATGTCAATCCGCCAAAAAACCGGTACTGCACAATTTGAGCTTGCCGTTCATTCATCTTCTCAAGTTTGGCAAGAGCCTGGTCCAGATCCAGAAGTTCAGCAATACCCTCTTTGCGGGGAGCCATGCCATCTTCGAACGTGACAGGTGCTTTGTTACCACCGCGCTTTTCAGCGTTTCGCTTTCGTGCATAGCTGATCAGGATCCTGCGCATTGCCAGAGAAGCAATGGCCAGAAAATGTGAGCGGTTATGGAACGTAGCCTGCTTCTGATCAACCAGTTTCAGGTAGGCTTCATGAACAAGCGCAGTTGTTTTCAGTGTATGATCACGCCGTTCCTGTTTCAGCTGCCGGCTTGCCGTTTCCCGAAGGTGTTGATAGACGGCCGGATAGATAGCTTCTACCTGATTCGGGTCTTTTCCGTCAAAATTGTTGAGCAGTGTAGTTATTTGCTCTGGCCCGATCTCCATGCAACAATCCCCGTTTTAAATCTTTGTTTTATATTGGAAAATAGTTAAATGAATCTACTGTAAACATGGATAATAATCAAAGAGATTGTCCTTGAATTACAGATCGGTTTTATTCCCGGGATATGATTCCGGGCGTTTATGTAACAAACAAGAGGGGTGAGGGTCTTTATTAATACTGGATATCATTCGAAAACAGTTCAACAGCCAAATCACCCGCACCTAAATCTATCACAAAAATGGAATCAAAAGCAGTCAAAACACCGAGACCCGGCAACGGAGCAATAAAAAGAAAAGAAAAAAAGGCAGGATTCTTTAGTCTGTTTTACAACGATATAGCGATAGATCTTGGTACGGCTAATACCCTGATTTCTACAAAGAGAAACGGGATTGTATTCAGTGAACCTTCAATCGTAGCGTTTAATAACAAGGATGTGCCGGTAAGCATTGGCCAGGAAGCATGGCTGATGCATGAAAAAACCCATAAAAATATCCGGACCGTACGCCCGCTCAAAGATGGTGTTATTGCGGATTTCGAAGCTGCGGAACATATGATTCGCGGAATGATCAAAAGTGCAAAGAAAAAATGGTATTCGTCCACCCGGCAAATGGTTATTTGCGTGCCCAGTGGTATAACGGATGTTGAAAAGCGGGCTGTGCGGGACAGCGCTGAAAATTCCGGTGCAAAAGAGATTTACCTTGTAGAAGAGCCTATGGCTGCGGCAATCGGTATCGGACTCAATGTTCACGAACCGGAAGGCCACATGATTGTTGATATCGGGGGCGGAACAGCTGAAATTGCCGTTATTGCACTTTCAGGAATTGTGCATTCGCAATCTGTACGGCTTGCGGGTGATAAACTTACCGAAGATATCATAAATTATTTCCGGCGTTCCAATAATTTGCTTATAGGGGAGAGAACAGCGGAAAGAATAAAGTGTGAAATCGGATCAGCCGCACCGCTTGCTGAAGAGCTGGAAATGGATATCAAAGGACGTGATCTTGTGAATGGTATTCCGAAAACTCTTCGAATATCATCGGTAGATGTGCGGGACGCTATCTCACAATCCGTGAACTTAATTGTAGAAGCAATTGTAGGATCACTTGAAAAAACCCCGCCTGAACTGGCAGCTGATATCCTGGATCACGGAATTATGCTTGCGGGGGGAGGTGCTCTCCTGAAGAATCTTGATAAACGTATTACAGAACTTACCGATCTTCCTGTTCATATAGCTGAAGATCCGCTTACTGCGGTAGTACGCGGAACCGGTGCGGTACTGGATAACCTGGAATACTACCGGCCGGTTGTTTCCTGATTCTGGTATTCATTGACGTATTGAACTATCCTGTGGGCGGGGAAAGGATCTGGCAATTTTGAACCGCAGTGGGCGCAAAGAACTGCCAAGGGGTTTAATGGATTGATCATCAACATTGTATCTAATTTTTTAATTTGATCAGGCCGGAAAGGAGGGATGCTTCATGATCCGTTTTATCTGTTTTTGATGATGCGAGATATGGACTTCAATAAACTCAAGAAACTGTTTTACATTTAGCATGCCGACTCTTGGATGCCTGTAAAGGGCTTTAGTAAGTGTTTGTTCATCTGTATCTTGAATCAGGTTTTGCAGCTCCTTTCGGACGGTGTTCCATTCGGATAACATTGTTTCAAAGTCCGGATTTTCATCTTTCACATCGGCGATTTTGGGAGCCTTAAATCTGAGTGGCAGGATCAGGGCAATTTTTAAAAGCAGGTTTCGAAGGTAAGAGCCAATACCTGTTTCAGAGATTTCACTTTTGTTATTTATCTTTTTTTGAATATAGGCGAGAGATTGCAACTCAGCCGAAACCAGGTGCCGAAGCACCTGCAACAGATTCCATTCATCAGGACCGGGATTGAAGGTTCGCTGAGAGGGAGATAGTTTTTGGTATATCTGCAAAACCTCTTCGCGCTGGTTTTCCAGTTTTTTATAGATTATTTGTGCCTGTTTTTTCATAAGCAGTTCTGCGACCTTATATTCCGGTCTTCGTTATCAGAAAGTCTAAAAATATATAGTAATGAAAATAATGATTAGTCATATTAAATGAAGTTTACAGCGGAACATTTACGAGAAGCAGAAACAAGAAGTGATTTAATTGAACTGGCGGAGGAACACAACATTCCCATCTGCAAAACACTGAAAAAATTACGATATGAAGCTGAGCTTGAAAAGCTTCAAATTGAGATGGTAAACCTTCAAAAGTGGGTTGCAAAACATGGGAAAAGACTCGCTATCATTTTTGAGGGGAGAGATGCAGCCGGCAAGGGCGGATCTATAAAACGCTTTAAGGAGCATTTGAATCCACGGACATCCAGGGTGGTAGCGCTGACAAAACCGACGAAAGTTGAAAGAGGACAATGGTACTTCCGGCGATATATCAAAGTATTGCCCAATCCAAGGGAGATTGTTTTTTTTGACCGGAGCTGGTACAACCGGGCAGTTGTTGAGCCCGTGATGGGATTTTGCACCGATGAGGAATATGAGAAATTCATGGTTCAGGTTCCTGAATTTGAACACCTGCTTTATGAAGACAACTGTATCATTCTCAAATTTTGGTTTTCAATCTCCAAGGATGAACAGAAAAAGCGATTTGAGAAACGTTTGCAAAACCCGTTGAAACAGTGGAAATACAGTCCGGTGGATATGAAAGGGCAGGAGCTGTGGGAACGGTATACGCATTATAAAGAGCAGATGTTCAGTAAAACCCATACTAACTTCAGTCCCTGGATAATTATCAAGGCGAACAGCAAAAAGCTGGCCAGGCTGGAGAGTATGCGGTATGTTCTCTCGAAATTTAATTATGACGGAAAAGGTGAGGCGGATACCACACTATTGCCCGATCCGAATATCGTGATGAGATACCACAGAAGTGACGTGCAAATTGATATTTAATGAAATGATTATGAAAGAATTAAAATTGTCCGCTGAAGACCTTGACCTGCTGAATTCTAATAATGGAATATATGCACTGTTACGGCGAAAAAAAGTCAGCGTGAAAAAAGCGCTGAGAGAAGTGCATTATTCAATTGAACTCGGAAAGAAGCAGGAAGAGTTGATAAAAATGCAAAACTGGGTAATCAACAATGATAAAAAGGTGGTTATTCTTTTTGAAGGACGGGATGCAGCCGGTAAGGGAGGGGCCATCCGGAGAGTTACCGAACGAATCAACCCAAGGCACTTTCGAATTGTTGCCTTAAATAAGCCCACTGAAGATGAGCAAAAGCAGTGGTTCTTTCAGCGATATATTAATCAATTACCCAATCCGGGAGAGATCGTGCTGTTCGACCGGAGCTGGTACAACCGGGCTGTCGTAGAACCTGTAAACAAATTTTGCACAAAGGAGGAGTACAAGATTTTCATGTCGCAGGTTAACGATTTTGAAAGAATGCTGATTCAGTCCAATACCTATTTGATTAAATTTTATTTTTCCATCACAAAAGAGGAACAGGCCAGGAGGTTTAGGGATATAAAGAGCAATCCGCTTAAACGCTGGAAAATGACACCTGTAGATAGAAAAGCGCAGTCGCTTTGGGATTCTTACACGGAATACAAGGAGAAAATGTTTGAAGTTACAAATTCAGAGCATGCGCCATGGATCATTATTGATGCCAACCGGAAAACGACTGCCCGCCTTGAGGCCATCCGGCATATTTTGGATGCGATCCCGTATCAGTAAAGTTGTTCAGAATAGTAAATCAGCTTAGTGAAAAAAATTTACGGGCAGCTCAAAAAAACAACAATCTGAATTCCCGTTATAATTCCGTACCTTTAGCATATCAAGGCGTTACAATTACAGCCTTTCCCTTAGAAAACAGGTTTTGCCTATCTCAGAAATTCATTAGTACATCTGATTTGATGAGCATTACAATTTATCAGGGGGAGTTTTGTGCTCATTTGTTTAGTTCAGAGAGAGTACCCCTGTTAAGCGCCATTCACTTATACTAATAAATATTTTACAATAAATGAATCATTTGACCTTTTCCGATCTTGGAATAAGTACGGAAATTTTACAATCCATCGCAGAAATGGGTTTTGAAGCACCCACTAAAATACAGACCGCTACCATTCCACCGATTATGGCAGGCCTTGATGTAGCCGGGCAGGCACAAACCGGTACCGGTAAAACCGCCGCTTTTGGCATCCCTATCCTGGAAAAAATAGATCCGGAGCAAAAAGAGGTACAAGCAATTGTGCTTTGCCCAACCCGTGAACTTGCAGTTCAGGTTACCAAAGAGTTTATCAAACTGGCCGGGCACAAAAAAGGAATCTTCATTACCCCGGTCTATGGCGGCCAGCCGATCGGAAGACAATTGAGCGCCCTTAAACGCGGAACACACATCGTTGTGGGAACGCCGGGCCGTGTGATAGATCACCTCAAGAGAGGAAGCCTCAGCCTGAACTATTTGAAAATGGTAGTTTTGGATGAAGCAGATGAAATGTTAAATATGGGTTTCCGGGAAGACCTCGAAAAAATACTTGGTTACTCTTCGGGTAAATCACAAACGGTCATGTTTTCGGCCACGATGTCGTCAGCCATTAAAAAAATTATGCAGCGCTGGATGGACAATCCCGAGATGATCCGGGTGGAAGGTACATCCATTGCAGCAGAAGGGATTGATCAATACCTGGTGGAGGTGCGTGATTCTGTGCGTACAGAAGCGATCACTCGCATACTCGATATGCAGGATTATCGCCTTGCACTCATATTTTGCAACACCAAGCGAAAATGCGACCAGCTGGTTCTGGATATGCAGTCGCGCGGATACAACTGCGATGCTCTGCACGGTGATATGAGTCAGAATATTCGGGATAAAGTGATGGATAAATTCCGTTCGCGTAAAATAGATGTACTGATTGCCACAGATGTTGCCGCACGCGGCCTGGATGTGGATGATGTGGATGTTGTATTCAATTATGATAT
>CAZFAJ010000093.1:0-10007 GCA_964517005.1 uncultured Balneolaceae bacterium
GATTTCCGTTCTGTGTCAATTAGTTCAACGGTCTTATCTTTTGAAATAAATTCATCAGGTTTCAGTATGGCCGGATTAAATTGTACTCTGTTTTTATTAATAAAAACACCTAACTCGCCCCATCTCGCCAAAATATCTTCCTTCACCTGACCGGTCATTCCGGGTTGCTGAGCTCCTCTGTGCCACGGTGTGTGGGAATAGGGATCGGTTGGGAATGCACCGTAGAGTTCAGGTGATTTATGAATCCCGATCCCATCTTGTATTTTTGAGTGATGTTCCAGCAACCGATTTACAGTTTCCGGTTCAACTTGCTTGTTGATTGCCTCAACACAGGCTTCAGTGACCGCCAAATGGAGTTTGGACACCATATGCCAATAGATGGATCCCAATCCTTCATAAGCGAAAAATGTTCCGGAGCGGCCGGTAAAGGCTTTGTGGTTGAATACATTTTCAAAGATTTCCAAAATGAGATCAGACTCCGATTCGACAAGTTCCTGATATTTTGTTGATTTTAAGTCATCGAGTGCCTCTTTGAGATCATGGGCATTTCTAAAGTTCCCATTGAAATGATAGCCTCCTTCCACATCCTTGTTTATAATCTTCAAGTTGCCGTCCTGAACCATTTGTGTGAGCAGTGATGACTTCTCGACAGACTCTTTTGGGATAACATTTTTTTCCAAAAAGCGGGGAAGTTCTTTATTTGGGTAGAGCATATAACTGTTCTGATCTTCCCTGTAGAGCGCGCTGTTACGAAGTGAATCCAGCAGTGAAGCAATTTCTTTTGAATCTAAATACCCTGAGCTGATTGCAGCAACCTGCCCCTCCAGCATCTCCTCTAAATGGGAAACTGAAATCTCATTTTCACTCATGCTCATCAGGTTATAGGCATGATACAGCTGATCGGGCCGGCGGTTTTTATCGATCGTATGCTCTGTATATTTACGGGTGATTTTGATAAAACCGGCTATTTGGCTCAGCGAGAGTGATGCTTTCTCTCCGCTAAAGCCGTCAGAATATATTTTATCCCTGTAGTCGCTTCCGGCTTTTCCAAGTGCATCAGTGATATCTTTTCTCTGAACATCGTTTATCTCGCCATCGAGCAGGTGCTCATGTTTATCTAAGACGTCCATTATATTTAAAAAGAATTGATATAACTCTTTAGAAAGAGGAACGTCTTCGATAGCTGAACGGGATACAATTTCTTCAAAGAATGATACAAATCGCCTTAAGTAACAGAGAGTGACCATTGAGACTCCGTTGCCTACCAGCGCGTTATTGGCATCATTCCACTCCGGCCGCTGTGTATTCATCCAGATACCTGCTTCAGGAATGAAATTGGAGACTTTTGCCAGCAGCATGGCAAGGATTTTTTCAAGAAAGTTCACATGATGAATATCACTTTCATTGCTTTCAAGTAAGGCGCCATCGGCACCTTTTGCTGCCACATCTGCCCTGATTTTACGGTCTGATGTTTCAGCGAAAACAATGGTGTTTTTAGGGTCACTTACGATATCACTGTACGGCTTGATCCGGTAGGGCACATTGGCATAGACAAACTGTTCAGAGCCGAGCAGTTTATCAAACTTATCCGGCTGATATTGGTTATAAAATTCAAGAAATTTCA
The DNA here is from genome assembly GCA_964517005.1 of uncultured Balneolaceae bacterium. Taxonomy (GTDB): domain Bacteria; phylum Bacteroidota; class Rhodothermia; order Balneolales; family Balneolaceae; genus CAYVBJ01. The sequence continues at coordinate 1,625 of CAZFAJ010000093.1, forward strand.
GCAGGTAAATAACCTGATGATCTCCCCAATAACCGATGTATGACCAAGGATCATCGGGATCGATGGTTTCCCAGTCAAAACCGCCTTTTGTAACGCGATAAGGATTGTATCCGTCGAACGTAGAGGCGTTTAAAAATTTAAATATCATTCCCTCTATAAAATCAGGGTAGGAGTAAACCAGTGCTTCCCAGTTTTGAAAAATGTCTCTCCAGTTCCCCTCATAATCCAAAACTTTGGAGCCGTCTGATTCATCATACGTATTAATTGAAAACTGATTCCAGGGCCGGCTGGGATCGCCGTGTCTCCGGCTGAATTTTAGCGGCAGATACTCTTTACAAAGCCTCTGTAAATCAGGATCATCATGATCAGATATCAGATTTCTGAGTTCTGCTTTATCAAAATGATCATTCAGGCTGTTTATGAGAGTTTGATATCTTTCGAAAACCTCTTTACTTGCATTTTCCAGATAGGAAACAAAATCTTTCTTATCTATGTCATAATTGTGGTCGAATGTCCCGCCCCGCATGATATTATAGAGTACATTGGAATAGTGCCGGGCATCTTTAAGCTGATCGTCAGTGAACTGTAAACCATCGGCCTCGGCTATAAGATTCAGAAGGTTTCGGCTGCCACTCTCAATATCTTCCAGGATCAATCTGTTTAAGTTCTTATTTTCCGTAATAGACTGATTCAGACCAATGATTTGCGATTGGTTCTGATTTACATTCGCAATAATTTTCCACTTTTTAGATGAGTTGGCCGGCACATCAATCTCTGTTTGAATAAAATATGCTCCTCTTTCTCCTTTAATATCATTTTCCTGTTGCACAGATTCACCGTCTCTAAAACGGTTGAGCTGCAGAGAAGATACCAGGTGAGTTGGGTTTTCCAGTCCCAGCGACCAGGCGATATTGGCTTTGAGTGCTTCACTTGGTTCAGCTTTATCAACGATGATGGCGCTCAGAGCATAAATTCCGATTCCACTTTTTTGAACCAGTTCATTTCTTTTATATGCGTCAGCTAAATTGCTGGATGTAGTTTGTAAATCTGGGTCAACACCATACGGCATGATATTTTGAATGCCATCTAATACGGAGATTTTGATATTTTGCTCAGAATGGTTGATCAGCTCTGATTTTCTTACAAAACCAAACAGATTACTCGTGTTCCACTGGTACCTGAAAGTTAAATTGGCGTCATGATTAATCTCCTCAAATAGAATCTTATTTCCGTACCTGTTCTTATACAAATTTCTGCGGAGGTTGTATTTGTCTGAATATCTTTCAGAGAAAGGTTCCCAAATTTGGAGTTGATCTCCATCAGGTATTTGAAAAATCGTTTTACTGCCTGTCGAATCTGCGAGTTCTGTTATTTTATCAACGGTATAGTAGGGGAACAGGGCATACTTAGAGTTTTTTCGGCCTGTGGTTAGCCCTCCATTACTTGATATAAACATCCAGTGGTTTGAATCGCTGACCACATTCATAAAAAACGGGCGCATTTTATCATGATTGGTTATTTTGAACCAGGATTCGTTATCTATTGTAGTGATATGGATAGCCAATGAATTTTTGCTGAAAATTTATATTTTAATTTGAAAAAATCTGACCCGGCACCTCACCGGGTTAAAAGTGTTTTAAGGGTTTAATTTGCCTCCGTGTAAACCCTGACATAGTCGATAATCATTTTTTGCGGAAACGGTGTATCTTCAGTTGGAAAACCTACAAAAGTGCCGCCAACTGCAACATTGAGAAGCATAAAAAATGGTTTGTCAAAGACCCATTCATTGCCTGCTTCTTCAATTTGGTCTTTTGTAATGCGCTGATATAGAAAGTCATCAACAAAGAAATCAATTCTGTCCGGGAACCACTCAATAGCAAAGAGGTGAAATTCAGTATCGAAGCGTTCATTTTGCAGGCCAAGGGACTTGGTGATAGCGTTGCCGGCTGAATACCCGGGGCCGTGTGCGGATCCGTGAATAATAGTTGGCTGTTGTCCTCTTAACTCCATGAGATCAATCTCACCTGTTTGTGGCCAGCCAACCTCTTCAATATCTGAGCCGAGCATCCAAAAGGCCGGCCATATTCCGGGTCCGAAGGGTGTTTTTAAACTTGCTTCGAAACGTCCGTAAGCTTGTTCAAACAGGCCCTGAGTTTTAATTCTTGCAGAAGTAAAGCTGTTTCCACTACGTAATGCAGTGATTACCAAATTACCCTCACCATCCATGGAAACATTATCCGGGTCACTGGTATATACCTGCAGCTCCTCATTGCCAAAACCACCTCCGCCGAGATCAAACGTCCAGCTTGATTCATCGGGTGCCTCACCTTCCGCGCCATCAAATTCATCACTCCACTCTAATTGCCAATTGCGCTCTTCTAAATCTTGTTCAGTGCTGGTAGTACATCCCAAAAAAGCCGCGATCAGGATGAGAAGTATGTTTCTGTACTGAAATATGTTTGATGTTTTCATCTCGTAATATCGTTTGTTGCAAAAGTTATATTCTGCATTGTAAGTTAAATGTTTTTTCGTTCTCAATGTTCATTTTGAAACTCATTTTATCTTCGGAAATAGATGTTATCTGCAAAGAAACCTGGTATGTTCTCCCCTATATATATTATCTGTGCGATGTTCTCAAAGTCGTCAATACCAGAAAAACCGGACAGTGGTATATCAAAGCTAATCCACTCCTGATCCACCAAAAAAGGCCTTGTGAAAGTAACCACCTGGCTCGAATCATCACCACCTCCAAATGCGCCATCGGGACCAAAGGAAATTAATTCTATCTGGAATCTCACTCCGGTGCCAAACTCATTAGGAAAGAAGATATCCATTCGCAAATGGGTCATGGAAGTGACATCAATGGTTGGATTGGCAAACTGAATACCTACAAAATTGAAGTTTGTGTAAAAGAGAACATTGTCACCATTTACTGTGAAATCTTCAGAAGTAGTGGTTTGAAATGGTTCAAAGAATCCGTTGAAGAAATCAACCGGCTCATTATCATAAACATCGCTGAATAAGGATATAACATTTTCAGGATCATCGGTTGGAACAGGAGCAGGCTGAAAAGGGCCCCTTGAATCAATAGTAAGGCTACCTTCGGCAGTAGTATTTCCAACGGAAGCTGTTATTTGAGCTGTTCCCGGGCCTCCAACGATTGAAACGACACCTTCTGAATTTACGGTTGCTATGCTTCCGTCGGAAGAAGAGAATTCAAAATACGCAGGAGTTAAATCTACGGCTATATCTATACCTGTGGGCAGATTAAAAATAGAGTTTAATCCGCCGATAGTTTTTGTAACACCTGAAAAAGAGGTATCAACCTGATCCTGGCCGTTCAGTATTGAAAATTGACGCTGAACAACAGTTCCGAGTTTTTCAAATTTCAATTCATCTACCCAGAATGTATATCCTCTGTCGTCTTCCGGACCTTCAGCGAAAAAGAACATACCTCTTTCTGATTCAAGTTTTGAAGGGTCGGGTATCGGTATAATAACTTTCTGCCAATTTGAATTGACTTTTAAACCGGAAACTGAAGCCTGGAACCTTGACTCATCAAAATCGTTTCCAAAACCAACCACATCAATCGTAGCAGGTTGCGTAGCTTTTGTCCAGAACGTTAAGGCGTCATATTGAGTCAGGTCCCTGCCAGTGTCTGTAAAAAAAGCACCACCGGCAAAAGCACCGCGCGGATCATTTGCATCGGGCACTTCAAATCTCATTGATGCCTTTGAATTTTCAAAGGTTACTTCATTGTCGACTTGAAAAGCTGTTGGTACCGTTGCTGCAAACGCAGCAAAATTTAATCCTGCGCTAAATCCGTCAATAAATACATCCGGATTGGTTGAGAAGTCGGGTTCTTCTAAATTATTCACAGACCGCTCACAGCCCCCAAAAAGTATTAGCAGTAAACCAGAGATCGTAAATAGTTTAATTATCTTTTCCATTATCTCAGTTTATTTAGATTTAAATGTTTATCTGTACGTAAGTCCTGAATTCCCATTCATCACCATTATCAAAACCAATGGCGTTCGGATCAGGAACAAAAAATCCATTTCCATCTACTGTTTCTGTTGGCGCAAACCGTGGTGAAAATTGGTCAAGGGATCGCCAGGTACCGCGTACACCAATTCGTGTTGCGGGCAGATCGAACCAGTCAGGCTTGGAAACCGTCGTTGAAATATCTGCCATAAGCTGAAGAGGGAAGGTAAGGTTGAAATCACGATGAAAGTCAAATGGCCCCCAATCATCAATCTTTACAAATGTATGCAGCTTGGTTTTTTTATAGATCATTCGCATATCCATGCCATAGCGATTGATAGTTCGGTCATCGCTTCCATTTGCCTGACCATTTCCGCCATAAAGATTCGCAATGATTCCTAAATTTCTGCTCAGTTTAGAAACAACCCGTGTATTAATTTCCCATAAATCTTTGGGTGGCGGAGCTCCCGGAAATGCAAATAAGTCACCTCCTTGTAAAAAACCTATTTTTGCATCCTGAGTTGTTGGCAGATGCCGGTATACGAAACCTGCGCTCACTGCAAACTCGGCATCTTCAATTCTGTCACTGTCCCATTCGTACATAAATGTGGCGGGTGTGGGATCATAAGTTATCAGCATTTCACCGCCAACAGTTTCTCTGTTTGATCTGACGGTAAAAGGATCATCAATGATATTTCTTGGCCTGCCGGGTGCTTCCACATCATTTGGTATCGGGCCTTCAATCGGTTGCTGCCATAAAAAATTGGGAGCAATTTGGAAGTCGCCAATCAAATAAGTAAACCCGCTGAGGACATTGTACTGATTTCCGCTTCCGCTGTCTTTCAATCTCCAACCTGTTAAGGTAAGAGTTTGATCTGCACCGCCATCAGCAACCAGACCCATAATTGCCGACTGAGCATACCAGTTAAACCGGCCTCCCATGTAAGTAAATTTTATTTTCCCTCCAAAATTGTCTCTTGTTTTAATTTCATCCTGAAAAACACTTACGCTGCCATCATCCTGTTCCCTGGCTATTTGGAAAGGTCTGCCGTTTAACGGATTTCCGCCCCATATACCGCCGACATCAATTCCAACTCTTCCAAATTCTCTGTTTACATGGAGTGTAAGCCTTCTTGTTTTGGGTTGCGGTATGGCAAGTGAACTTACAACGTTGCCTTGCCGGTCAATATCTTCATGGAAGATTCCCGTTACGGAATAATCCCCCAACATTTTACTGTATTTTAATAAAACTGCGGGGTTGGCTCCCCACCAAAGCTCCGGGCCAAATGCTACTTTAAAACCATCAAACGCTTTTTTGCCTTCAAGTTCAAAGCCAAGAGGAGCGATTGCATTGTAAATATCAATATTTTCACCGTAATTAGCTTCCGGGTACAAGTTGAAAAAATCGCCTTCATAAGCCCAGTGGAAATGCCCTGTTCGATAAAAGCCCTCGAGGTTAAAGTACTTATGATTCCAATCGTAACTTGCTGCATAAACCTGTATCCTGTTCAGGGATTCAACTGTTACACTTTCGCCATCATCATCTACAAGATTAACAGGACGCCCGCGGTTTTCATAGAAAATTTCATCAATAGGATTTTCAGCAACATTTCCCAAAACATTAAACTCTATATTACCTCTTACATTAGGAGCCGGATTTGCCTCAATCCCAAAATAAAAAGATTGCATGTGATCGAATCCCAATTCATCTGGAAACTCTTGAACGGATGGGTCTGCTTCATCCGGAGTAGAAATTAAACTTCCGCCCGTACTGAAGGTTTCGAATTCAGCAGTAAATCTGCTTAAACTTATTTTACTGTCAGCTTCACTTTTCAAAGCTCCTTTATCACCTCTTGCCCTTAATTTGGCGTCAGCAAGCTGGATACTGTTAAAGTGCAGATTTAAATCACTTACATTATTCCCGGGCTTGATGGGGTTAAATGAATGAACTTCTTTTAACACGTAATATGCAGCCCTTGGGAATAAATCGTAATGACCGGTACTACTTGTCGGGCCCTTTGCTGCAATTCCAAACCACTCTTCATTCATGTTGTTTTCACCCTCAACAAAATCAAACTTATAACCTCCATTCGACCATGATGCTTCTGTATTATGTACATCCAGCTCGACAGTTTGCCCGGTTTTCCACCATCCATCGCTGAACTGAAAAGTAAATCCGCCAATAGAATTGTTGGCTTTGCCCATGCCTGCAGCGTTTTCATAGATTTCACGCCAATTCCCATGAAGATAACGTGCCTGAGCTACCTGGTCTTCCTGGTTTGTTCTGGCATTAAATGCATCTGAGCCAAATTCCGTAAACATCAGGGGTTTACCATATTCATTTTTTACTCTCTCGAAAAGATCTGTAAATGAAATTCCACGATATGTATTGGTTCCTAAAATATCAAGATCCGGGAGTTCTTCTGCGATCAAATCAAGGAACAGAAGATCGCCATTTGCGTAGGCTACGGGACGATTATCGTCAACAGCTTTAATTGTGAGTACACCTTCATTTAAGAGCTTGTACATGTGCCGTGCTCTGATCGTTGATTTTCGATCTTCTATCGGAATGTCTTCCGTTTCAGCACCATCCCAGAAAAGCCCGTAATTATTTTCATTTCCAAGCAGGTACATTAAAAGACCACGAGTTCCCTTATAGTCCTCAGCTAATTGCCGCACTTCACTCAGTAAGAGCGCCCTGACCCGCTCATCCGAATATTCGGTATTTTGCATCCAGGCTCCGTCAACTGTCACTCCAAACCGGCCAAAAGCGTGGTTGAGCATCGTATAAATGCCGTAATTATCATAAATGTATTCTATCCATTCTCTTGGAATGCCGGTATAGACACGAATTGCATTGACGCCCATATTCTGCAGCAGCATCATTTCGTTGTCAAGTGCGTCTTTGATAAACTGAGGAGATTCATCCCATAAACTGTAAGTAAAATTGGTACCTATAGGAAAATAATCCCAGTTCATTCCATTAATCATAAGAGGTTCATCATCCACGATAAGCTTCCAGCCCTCATCAGTTTGTATAACGTCAACACTGTTTTGTGCAGCCAAAGGGAGATAAAAGACTGAGAAGAGTAAGAAAAAGGTAAGAATCGAGCGTCTGATCGTGTTCATATTCACCGAGTTTAGCTAATAATATTTAAAAGCAGGAAAGCGCTTCTATATCTTTTTTAAATGTAGCTCAATGAAAATAATAATGCAAATAATGACATGAATTTGCATAAATTTGCACACTATTTATTAATTGTAAATTCTCTTTAATGACAAAGAAAGGAAAATTGAGTATTATGCATTTTTGAACTGTGTAAATTCAGGTTTTAAACAACTTATAGAGATTAGAACTTCAAACTATTATGAAAAAGCAATCGGAAAAAAAAGTTACTCTTAAAGATATCGCCGATGATACAGGATTCTCGGTTTCTACTGTTTCAAGATCTATTTCCAAAAGTGGAAAAATCAGTTATGAAACTGAAAAAATTGTACTTGAGAGCGCAAAAAAGCTCAATTATCCTATAAAAAAATCTGATACACCTGTTGAATTGAGAGATAATATTTTTATCGCACTTGTAACCAGGTTTCACATCGGTGAGTTTTATTCATCTTTTTATCACGGTTTTGATTTGGCAACCAAAAGCACAAATGTTAGTATCGCCTTACTCAGTATCTCAAATACAAATGTAAACGAGATCACTTTTATTAATGAATTGTACAAGTCGAATTTTGATGCAGCTATTTTGTTTTTACCGGACTTAAATCGGGATGACTACAGAAAACTTATTAAAAATACGGATCCTGATTTTCCAATTATATCGGTAGCCACCATTCCCAATCCCGTAATGGATACGATAACTTTTGACACATACAGAGGAGGATACCTGGTTGCCCAGCACTTTTTTAATATGGGTTACAAAAAACTGGGGATAATTCTTGGTCCGCAAAATAAATCTGAAGCTATGCTCAGGAAAAATGGGTTTACAGATTTTATCAGCCTGAAAAAGGGTGCAGAGCTTGTATGGCAGTACGACGGAGATTATGAAAACCAATCCGGGGCGGAAGCTTATACAGGTTATAAGCAGTCTGTTCATAAGCCCGATGCGATTTTTTGCAGTAACGACTCCATGGCTGTCGGATTTATACAACGTGCAAAAAATGACGGTGTTAAGATACCGGGTGATCTTGCTGTAGCCGGGTATGATGATCTTCCCATCTGTAAATATCATTCTCCAACAATAACATCTGTAAGGACACCTTTTGATAAACTTGGTAAAAAGGCAATTGAGTATCTGATAAACAGACTGAATGACAAATCTAAAAATGTTCATACAGGCTATGTAAGTATGCTGCCTGTATCCTTGAACGTGAGAGAAAGTTCCCTGAGTGCTGA
>CAZFAJ010000094.1:0-9999 GCA_964517005.1 uncultured Balneolaceae bacterium
TAATTTTTGGGGAACATTTGCCTGATCTTAATCGTTATCTTGCTTCAACTTCAATAAAAAAGCCTTAAGATTTGATATTTGTAACCCGAAAAGCCCATTTTAATGCTGCACACAGACTGCATAATCCTGAAAAATCTGATGATTGGAACAGAGAGGTGTTTGGAAAATGCAATTATCCAAACTGGCATGGCCATAACTATATTCTTGAAGTTACCGTTGCCGGTGAGCCTGATCCCGATACGGGGTATGTGATAGATTTGGGTATTCTTAAAGATATTATCAGCAAGAAAATACTGGATCCATGTGATCACAGAAACCTGAACATGGATGTTCCTTTTTTGAAGGGAAAAATTACTTCAACCGAAAATATTGTTCAAGAGTTTTATCAACAACTAAAAGATGAGGTTGAAAAATTGGCAAGCGAGGGTGCGGTTTTATATTCAGTCAATTTGTATGAAACTGAACGAAACTCTGCAGAATATTGTCCTTACCGGCGGATCAACTAAAAAAATTATTTACAGATTATGATTAAAACAAATTTGAAAAGGTTCTACGATTCTGCATTCGCTGTAACAGAGCAATACAGAGATACACTGCCTGACCTGCAAAATGGTCCAGCGTCACTAATTGAGGGTGCGAATGTACCAATACAGCAGGTAGGCATCTCAAATTTTAAACTGCCCCTGAAATATCCCACACCAGTTGGAGATATGCTGACTCTTGAAACGTCAGTTGAAGGGTTTGTCGGGCTCGATGCCGGCAAAAAGGGAATTAATATGAGCCGCATTATGCGTACTTTCTATAAATTCCGGGACAAAATATTTTATCCGGATATGCTGAAAGAAGTATTAAAAGCGTATAAAGACGATTTGGATTCCAGATCGGCCTTTTTAAAACTTTCGTTCAGGTACCCGGTTATCCAGGAAAGTCTGAGATCCGGCATGGCAGGTTACCAATATTATGATGTCAAGTTTGAAGCATCACTTGATGAACAGGATAATTTCAAAAAATATATAGAGTTTGATTTTGTTTATAGCAGTGCATGTCCCTGTTCTTACGAGTTATCTGAGCATGCAAGGGAAGAGCGTGAAATCGCATCTATTCCCCATAGCCAGAGAAGCGTTGCAACGATCAAGGTTGAATTGAATAAAGATCTTTTTATCGAGGATATGGTGGAAATGAGTCGCGATGCACTTAAAACCGAAACACAGGTAATGGTTAAGCGCGAAGATGAACAGGCGTTTGCAGAAATGAATGGTGCTTATCAGAAGTTTGTGGAAGATGCAGCCCGGCTTTTATATGATGAGCTCAGCAAGGATGAACGAATTCATGACTTTGTCGTGAACTGTGTTCATATGGAGAGCCTGCACAGCCATGATGCCGTCAGCCGTATTTGCAAAGGATTGCCAAATGGACTCAGATAAAATTGATAGAATACATATCCTTCAGTGATTTACGATTGAGATCTGAGTGCATCTGAAACCAGCCGCTCTTGTTCGGCTTCGTGAATTTTCTTCTGTCCGGCTGCCGGTGAAGCAGAAGCCTGTCGTCCGACATAAGTCAGATTTTGATTTTTTTGCAGGTACTTCTGCAATCTTATAGACACATACCGCCAGGCACCCATATTTTGTGGTTCTTCCTGGCACCAGATAATTTCTTCAGCGTGTTTGTATTTGTTGAACCAATCTTCTATATCGGAGTCGGGAAAAGGATATAATTGTTCCAGCCGGCCAATGGCAACATCAGAGATCTCATTTTCTTCTCTGAATTTCATAAGATCGTAATAGACTTTACCCGAACAGATTACAAGTCTGTTTATACTCTTTTTATCTTCTATATCCCGGTCGGGAATAAAGGGATGAAACTTTCCGCTGGCAAGTTCATCAACATTGCAAACCGCTTTGGGATGGCGAAGCAAACTTTTTGGAGACATGATAATGAGTGGTTTTTTCTTTTCCTGCAACACCTGCTTGCGCAAGGCGTGATAGTACTGTGCAGGGGAGGTAAAGTTTGCCACCTGCATATTGTCTTCGGCACAGAGCTGAAGAAACCGTTCAAGGCGGGCGGATGAGTGCTCTGGCCCCTGGCCTTCATAGCCGTGGGGTAATGTCATTACAAGTGCGGTCTTCTGACCCCATTTAGCTTCCGAGGCAGAAATATATTGATCAATAATTACCTGGGCACCGTTTACAAAATCCCCGAATTGAGCTTCCCAGATTACCAGTGCGTCGGGCTTTGCAGAACTGTATCCAAATTCAAATCCGAGGGCAGCAAATTCACTGAGCAAGCTGTTGTAGGGATAAAATGTAGCCTGGTCTTCACTCAAATTATTGAGCGGAATAAACGACTGGTCAGAATTTGTTCCGTGAAGTACCGCATGTCTGTGCGAAAAAGTGCCGCGTTCTGCATCCTGTCCGGTTAATCTGACCGTGATACCTGATTGAAGAATGGAACCTAAAGCCAGTGCTTCTGCAAAGCCCCAATCCAGTTTCTTTTTATTTTCTTCAGCGTATTCTGCTCTTTTAGCCAGCTGCCGAAGCAATTTTGGATTGGCATCAAAATCTTTTGGAACGGTGTTAATTTTAACGGCAATTTCTTTTAGTTCTTCAACCGGATATTTTGTATCCGGAAAACTGGCTCGTTCTTCTTGTTTTTTCTCACCTCTATCCAGCATTTTTTCTGTAACTTCGAATGAAGGGGCACTTTTGGCGTCTTCAAATGCTTTTTGGAGTAATTCGTCAAATTCATCAATGATAGACTGCATCTCTTCGTCAGTAAACTCTTCTTTGCGTCTCAGCTCTTTCATGTAGATATCCCGTACGGTGGGATGGTTGTCAATTTCCTTGTAAAGCCCGGGCTGTGTAAAGGCAGGTTCATCTCCCTCATTGTGTCCGTGTTTTCTGTAGCAGGTAAGATCAATTACAACATCCTTGCCAAACTTCTGTCTGTAATCCAAAGCCATTTTTGTAACGTGTACGGCAGCTTCAGGGTCGTCACCCTTTACATGAAAGATAGGTGCCAGAATCATTTTTGCAAGATCGGATGCATATTCTGTTGATCTCCCGTCTTTAGGTAAAGTTGTAAAGCCAATTTGGTTATTTATGATAATGTGTATGGTTCCGCCTGTTTCATATCCGCGCAGCTGTGACATATTTAAAGTTTCTGCCACAACTCCCTGGCCGGAAAAAGCAGCATCGCCATGCATTAAAACGGGTACAATCTCTTTTTCAGGATTTTCTGAATCCAAATGATCCTGAGTTGCCCTGGCTGCTCCTTCCACAACAGGATTAACTGACTCAAGATGGCTTGGATTGGGCATCAGTTCCAGCTGAATGGTTTTGTTATCACAGGTTTTACATTCGCCCTTTGTCCCTAAATGATATTTAACGTCACCGGAACCCTGTATGGTATCGGGATCAATATTGCCCTCAAAATCTGCAAATACTTTGTCATAGGGCTTATTCATAATATTCACAAGAATATTAAGACGGCCCCTGTGTGCCATTCCGAGGAACATTTTTTTAATATCGTAATCGCCGGCCCTGTCAATCAAAAACTGCATCATGGGAATCAGTGTGTCGGCACCCTCCAGCGAAAAGCGCTTGTGGCCAATGTATTTTTTATGCAGAAACTGCTCAAAGGCCATTGCCTGATTTAACTTGTGAAGAATTTCCTCTTTATTCTCTTTTGTGAGATTTGGCTTGTTGGTTGTCGACTCCATGTGTTCCCGGAGCCATTCCCTTTCGTTCAGATCCAGAAGATGCATGTATTCGGCACCGATGGTACCGCAGTACGTATCACGTAACTGAGTGATAATGTTTCGAAGGGAAGAACTTTCATTTCCGCCCAGTCCGCCGCAATAAAATTCACGGTCAAGATCCCAGAGGGTCAGTCCGTAATACTCCAGGTCAAGTTCAGGACTGTGACCGGAATCATCCCCAAGGGGGTCGATATTCGCCAGTACATGGCCGCGCATGCGATACATATTAATCAGCCGCCAGACGGCAATGGCGCGCCTGTCTTGTTCAAGTGTGTTTGCTTTACTGCTTAGTTGTCCGGCAAATTTATCATGTCCAAATGGAAGAGGTTCATAGGGAATTTCAAGATCTTTAAAAATCCGGTCATAAAAATCTTCTTCCCCGTTCAGCAACTGGTGAATTTTTTGAAGAAATGAACCCGATTCCGCACCCTGGATGATTCTGTGGTCGTATGTACAGGTCATTGTCATGACCTTGCTCACACCAAGCTGGTTCAGAACTTCCTGCGACATTGACTGGTATTCAGCCGGGTAGTTGATAGCACCGGTAGCCATGATGGCGCCTTGTCCTTTCATTAAACGGGGCACGGAAGAAACGGTACCGATTGTTCCGGGATTTGTAATGCTGATCGTGGTGTTCTGAAAGTCACTGATCTCCAGCCCGCCGTTTCTGGCTTTCTCAATGAGTTCCGCATAGGCATAGAGGAACTCTTTAAAATTCATCTTATTCACACCTTTTATGTTTGGTACGACAAGATTGCGTGAACCATCTTTATACTGAACATCAACGGCAATTCCCAGATTAACCTGGCTTGGCTTTACTCTGTGGGGTGTATCTTCAATTTGTGCATAGAAGGCATTCAGGTTCGGGAAATCTTCAATTGCTTTAACAATTGACCAGGCAATAAAATGTGTAAAAGATGCTTTTGGCTCACCGCGCTGAAGAAGATGCCTGTTAATAATAGCACGGTCTTCAACAAGCATTTTAACCGGGAGCACCCTCAGTGAAGTGGCAGTGGGCACTTCCGTGCTTTCATTCATGTTTTCAACAATCTTGGCGGAGACACCTTTGATTCTTTCAACTTCTGCATCTTCCGGAATATCATATTCCGGTTTTTTCTTCTCTGGCGGTGCCTTTTTTTCTTCTTCCCGCTCTTTCTCTTCTTTTTCAGCTGATTCTTTCTCAGGAGCGGCCGGTTTACCCTCAAGTTCATCAAAGTAGGTACGCCAATGGTCAGGTACACTTTCGGGGTCTTCCTGATATTGATTATAGAGTTCTTCAACTAATGCAGAGTTAGGGCCGAATACAGACTCAAGGGATTTCAAAATAGAAAACTGTTAATTTAAGTTTAAATTAGCGAATAAGATGTTGGCATTTTCGATTCAGGCCATTGAATTGCGGTATTGACTGTGATGAACGGCAATATTACAAATGTCATGATCTGATATTTATAAGCTCGGTAATAGAGTTAAATTAACCATAAAAAAATAAAAAAACGATGAACATTGGCAGCTTTTACTTTTTAGGTTTTACTGGAATTGTTGTGGATAAATTGAAATGGTAGCTCGCATCCTGTGGAACACACCCCTGATTGAATCGCTGAACGCGATTCAATCCGTCCCCTCTCGAGAGGGGAGGTCTTCTATCTCAAAAAAATTACTAACCACAACAATATCTGAAGAACCGCTTTTTAAAAACCCGTAAATATCAATTTTAAGAGGGGAATTGAATCATTATATTTCAACCGCAAAAGAAACTTTTAAATTCTGTAGAATGGCAATGAAAGAGAAGGATCAAACCGGTGCTGAAAATATTAACTGGGATCTATCAGATTTGTATAAATCGATACAAGATCCTGGCCTGAAGAGCGACAAGCAGAAACTCCGGAAGCGGGCTGAAGATTTCGCAGGCCGTTATAAAGGAAAAGTTTCACAATTTGACGCCGGTACTTTGTTCAAGGCTCTCAAGGAATATGAAGATATAATAGAACTGGCCCACAAAATCGGATCATATGCTCATCTGTTGTGGTCCACAAACACCGAAGACCCCAAACTTGGGAAAAACCTGCAGGAAGCCAGTGAACTCGGATCTGAAATCAGTCAAAAGCTGGTCTTTTTTGATGTGGAATGGCTGAATACAGATGATGAAAAAGCAAATGAGTTAATGAATGACGAGCTATTAAAACCCTATAGGCATTATCTGAAAGTCTCACGCCTTTACAAAAATCATACACTGTCCGAGCAGGCCGAGCAGGTGATGAGCGCCAAGTCCGTTACAAGCAGAAGTGCATGGAACCGGTATTTTGATGAGACATTGGGTGCAGCAAGATTTAAACTTGATGGTAAAAAACTTACCGAACAACAGGTGCTCAGTAAATTGCACGAAAGTGACAGGGAATTACGCCGCAGGGCGCATGCATCATTGACCAAAAAATTCCATGACTTAAGCAGATCACTGACTTTCATTTTTAATACCGTTCTGGCAGATAAATCTACAAACGACAAATTGCGGGGCTATGAAAAGTGGATTACTTCAAGAAACCTTTCAAACCAAATTGATGGACATTCAGTTGACGCTCTAATAAAAAGCGTTACTGACAGCTATCCACTTGTTCAGAGATATTACAAGCTGAAGAAACAGTTACTGGGTTACGAAGAGTTGTTCGACTATGACCGCTATGCACCGCTGTTGGAGGCAAAAACGAAGATTTCGTGGGATAATGCCAGGCAAATTGTATTGGATGCTTATGGCGAATTTCATCCTGATATGAAACAGATTGCAGGTCAATTTTTTGAAAATCGATGGATAGATGCTGCTATCAAACCCGGCAAACGAGGAGGCGCTTACTCTGCAAGCACAGTCACATCAGTACATCCCTACGTTTTTATGAACTACGATGGTAAAATACGGGATGTTCAGACACTTGCGCATGAACTTGGTCATGGTGTGCATCAGTATTTGTCGCGTAAACAGGGTGAATTACAATCAGGCACACCGTTAACAACAGCCGAGACGGCCTCGGTATTCGGTGAAATGCTCGTATTTCAAAAACTGAAGAATAGCCTGGAGAACCCGGAGGAGAAGCTGGCCTTGCTCATCGGAAAAATAGATGATACGATTGCAACTGTATTCAGGCAGATCTCAATGAACCGGTTCGAAGATTCTATTCACAACAAAAGAAGAGATGAAGGAGAACTGACAACCGGTGATTATTCAGAGTTATGGCACAATTCCCAAAAAGATCTCTACGGAGATTCAGTGACGATTACTGACGAATATAAAATATGGTGGTGTTACATACCGCATTTCCTTCATACGCCGGGTTATGTTTATGCATATGCGTTTGGAGAATTGCTGGTTCTTGCTTTATATGACCAATACAGGAAAGGTGAACCGGGTTTTGAAGATAAATATATTGAATTACTTGAGGCCGGCGGTTCAGACTGGCCTCACAATCTTGTAAAAAAACTTGGAGTTGATATTCAAAATCCAAATTTTTGGAAGGGTGGTTTGACCATATTTGAATCCATGATTGATGAGGCTGAAAAACTTGCAACCCATATTAGTGAAAATTAAATAACAGTTTATGGTTACAAATCGTGAAGATAAGGCACTTCGGGAATTTAAACATCTGCTGGATGATATTGTCTGTTTGTTCAGAAAATCACTGAATGCTGAAACCGTATATTTAAACTGGGTAAACAGATCGAGAGAGCAATTTGTGCTTGAATCGAACTCAACAACTTTGCCAAATGTGATGTTTCAGGACCGTGCACTTTTTAAAAACCATTTCCTGGAACCGTTCACTGATCTGGCACATATCCGTCAGTTGGTTGTGGACAAGGATTTGCCCGAAGCTTCACTGAAACACTATTATGATTTTGTTCCTGTCAAATACATCACCGTTGTACCGTTTAAAAATAACGGTGAGACGGTAGCACTTACCTGCATTGAAACTGACGAAGAACTGGATCTAAGTGCTCATGAACAGGAGATATCTGCCTACAAAAATGCATTAACCAATGTACTGAATACATACCTGGAGCTGACTGATCTGTATAAGGATCAGCAAAACTGGACGGACTATGAGGAAGGCATCCGGAAAATTTCGCCACGTCTGCACAGAGTCGATATTATTGATAAAATGCTCAATGAAGTACAGAGGCTTCTGCCTACAGGAAGCGCATATTTTCTGGCGAGGGGAATGGAGTCTTGGGTAAATGTACTATCAGCAAAATTCTCGAATTATGCACCGCCCGTTGGCCTTGCACTTGAGGAAAAAACCCTTGCATATGATGCCTTGCATAAAGGAGTGCCGGAATTTGCAATACATTTCAATCAAAATCCAAAGCAGATATCAAGGGCTGAAAATAAAACGGAGGGAGCAACCTACGCAGTTCCGTTGTTGATTAATGAAAGGAGACACGGTGTATTGGTTGCCAATGATGTAAATCCACTTGTATTTAAGGAATCAACAAAACATCAAATATCCAATCTTGTGCGGATGGCATCTTTTGCGATCCAAATTAATCTCGAAAAACTTCCTGTTGATAAAGATTTATTGACTACCGACTATGGAAATTTTATACCGGATCTGTGGGAAAAAACGCTGGATAGAAATATCGACCGGTTGAGCCTGGAAGATACAAGAACCTGGTTCGGATACCTTGCAATCGATAATATGCAAACTCTGCGTTCGCGGTACAGGCTTGAAGATCTCAGGAAAATCCAGAAGCTTACAATTAATAAAATGAATCCTTCCAGGTTTGGCATACCCGGCTTTATTGGGTTCAGTTCCGATTATGTTTATAGTTACATCATTCAGGGATCTGAAAAAGATCATGAAAACTGGTTAAAACTGGTCTACAGTGAATTCAGTAAACCGGTTTCGCTGAACGACGGCCGGCATATCGCTATTGAGATAAATACCGGGGCAACTGAGTTGGAAGCTGCTGATAAAGAAGCACATGACTTGATCATCAGGGCAAAAAAATCACTTTCAGATGCCTTGAAGGGTGAACAGAAAAAAAGTTTAAGAATCTGATATATGTCAACTCTCTATCTGCTGATTATTGACGGGCTTGGCGCAGGTGCCCAGGAAGATGCGCTTGAATATGGCGATGTAAACGCAGATACACTTGGCCATGTAAGTCTTGAAACGAATCTGAAACTGCCGAACTTTGAAAAAATCGGACTTGGAAATATCGGTAATTTTTATTCTGTAAAACCAAGCCATGCACCCCTGGCTGACTGGGGTAAAATGAGAGAGATTTCCGGTGGCAAGGATTCTACTACCGGGCACTGGGAAATAGCAGGGATTCATCTTGAAAAACCGTTTCCCACATATCCCAATGGATTTCCCCGGAATGTGATCGACTCATTTTGTGAAAAAACAGGGGTTGATGGTGTTTTATGCAATTTGCCTTACTCGGGAACCGAGGTTATTTCAGAATACGGTGATAAACATCTGGATACCGGCAAACCGATTGTTTACACCTCTGCAGATAGTGTATTTCAGGTTGCCTGTCATATCGATAAATTTTCTGTTGAGGAGCTTTATGAAATGTGTACCATCGCGCGTGAAAAAATATTGACGGGTGAGCATCTTGTGGGGCGGGTGATTGCACGGCCTTTTCACGGCTCACCCGGTTCTTTCGAACGGTTGTCTGAACAACGCCATGATTTTTCGGCACAGCCGCCTGAACCGAACTTGATTTCGCTTCTAAATCAAAATCAGGTTAAGGTGTACTCCATTGGGAAAGTTGTGGATCTGTTCGCGGGAAAAGGATTTACGCAATACCGCAGAACAAAAAATAATGCTGAAGGCATTTCTCAGCTTTTAAGCCTTATGAGTGCATCGATTGATAACGCATTTGTGTTTACAAACCTGATCGATACAGATCAAATTTACGGACATCGTCAGGATCCGGAAGGGTATGCAGAATGTTTAGAAGAAATCGACAGGGCATTGCCGGCGATGATTCAAAAATTGCGTAGCGAAGATATTTTAATTATTACAGCAGATCATGGAAATGATCCATGTGATGACAGTACTGATCATACACGCGAATTTGTTCCTCTTATGGTGATCAATAAGCAAAAAAAAACCGGCGAATGTCTGGGTGTGCGAGGTACATTCAGTGATGTATCCGCTTCGGTTCTTGACTATTTCAATATAAATCATACTCTTCCCGGAACTTCTTTTCTGTAATAATGATAAAAAACCATAGCATACGCAGAA
>CAZFAJ010000095.1:0-9983 GCA_964517005.1 uncultured Balneolaceae bacterium
ACCTGTTTAGCGGTTCGAATCAAACAATCTGACAGCACCAACCGGATCTGTCAGCATTGTGAGCCAAAGATAATTCCCTTCGACGCTGATCCCGATGCTTCGGGAGAAAAACACCGGGCCACGCTTATATGTTTGTTTTAGAGTTTCAGATATAGTAATAAATCATCAACTTGATAGGAGAAGGGGGAAGGGCGCTAAACACATACAAATCCCCAGGTTTTAAAATCGTCCGCAGCTATGCTGCTACTCGAGTTCATCGAGCCATTGTATAATGGTGTCTGTAAAACCGGGACTGAATGATTTATCAAGATTGGCATATTCATCCGGTGAGCCGGTTATCGCATTCTGAAACAGGTGATTTGCATTGGAGATAGTAACTATCCGGATGCCGGGTTTATATGATTTGGAAAATTCACGAAGTGCTTTCCGGTTTATACCGGCGTCAACCTGTGTATCTTTATCTCCAAAAAGAGCCAATACGGGAACATCAAGCTTGCCTAATTGTGTAAGAGGATCCGTTTTTATAAATGACCGAAACCAATCGCTTTTGGCGCTTTCAAGCTGGCGGGCCACCTGCTTTTCTACAAAATCGTATGGTGTACCCAGCGATGCCAGTCTCTGTGGTGGCAGTGATTCCAGCTGTTCCCACAGCCGGTCTTTGAGATCTGCTTCGATCTCTTCCCAACCGCTTTCGTTTTTTACAGTTTCGTATAGCCTGTTTTGGAATTTAATGTTTTCGGTGACTACAGAATCCGGAATGCCCTGACGGTCCGAAATATCATATATTTGCTGATTGATAATTTCATCACCCGGTACTGCAGGCCCTGACATCGAGATCACTCCCGATATCTCCGATTCGGCAGCAGCAGTATATGCAACGATAGCACCCTGACTGTGCCCGAGCAGATAGATATCGTTAATTTTATAAGTGTTCTGCTGATTGAAATATTCAACAATCCGGATCACATCATCAGCCAAATCCCGGATAGTAGCATCGGTCTCCCCGGTTGAAGTGCCCACTCCTCTGTCATCATACCGGAATGTCGAGTATCCCGCTTGTTCCAATTCAGAAGCTAATAGACGAAAAGGCTGAAATCCGGCTATGGATCCATTCCGGTCCATAGCACCGCTTCCGCTGATCAGAACAACTAAATCGGATTGAAGTTCCGGATTGCCATCGTGCCAGGCAACACTTCCGCCAATTTTATGATCACCGGCCTGAATCTCAATACTTTCCTGATTACTCAGGCCATCTTTATCATTTTTTTCTTCAAACTCTGTGGCACGCTGAGCTAATGCATTTGGTATGCATAGCAAAAAAAGCAAAAGGAAATAAAATCCGGATCTGATCATGGTTTTGATTTTTGTTATAGATAGACACTCATCAATTCCGTCAAAAAATTGTAACGATTGAAGAATATGATAATTATAACTATAAATAGAGATCAGCCCACGGAGCAATCAAGGCTCCTGCATAAGTGCTGTATTTCTCATCCGTAAGAAGATGATCTGCTTTGTTTAGTGAAATAAAGCTTTTGGGATGTTTGGCCGTTGAGTAGATATGAGCCGCATTATCAACGCCAACAGTCTTGTCAACCGGTGAATGCATTACTAAAAGTGCGCGATCCAGATTCCGTATAAAATCATCCATTTTTGAGGCATTAAGATCGTCTATAAACTGCTTTTTGATTTTAAACTTTCTGCCCGCAAGAGTCACTTCCGCTTCCCCTGTCTCCTCAATTTGATCCATATGTGCGTCGAAGTGATGCTTTACATGCTGAGGCTCACAGGGTGCGCCGATGGTTACTACAGCTTTGGCGGATGGAATTTTGTGGGCAGCCTGGATTACTGCTGCTCCCCCCAGAGAGTGGCCGATTAAAACTGCCGGAGCGCCGATCTGATCTTCCATAAATTTAGTCGCCGCCACAAGATCATCCACGTTGGATGTAAAATTTGTATTGGCAAAATCTCCTTCACTCTGTCCGAGGCCGGTAAAGTCAAACCGGAGTGTGGCAACGTTTTTTTGTGCAAGAGCTGATGTAATGTGCCCGACAACTTTCAGGTTTTTGGAACAGGTAAAACAGTGTGCGAAAAGTACACAGGTTTTAATATCACCTTCAGGCATATCAAGCCTGCCTGATAATTTATCACCGAAAGCTCCTTTAAATTCTACTTTTTTTGATTTCATTTTATTCAGATTCATTTAAAAATATGTTTCAAATAGAAATAGAGATTAGTTGAACCAAAAAAAAAGTACTACAGGTTTTAACTGAATGATTTATGATGCAATATCACATCTGAACAGAAAACCCGAACAAACAAACTACTGCACAGTCTCATCTTTTATATTTTGTTGTTTAGGGGACTGATTAAAAATCTCTTCCCACTCGTCCGGCAATTCTAAAATCAATTTCCGGAGATCACCTGTCCCCTCCTGAACAGTTAGTGCAACTATTTTATGAACAAGGACAGTTGCCTGATTCTCATCAAAGCCGTAGGAATTTTTCAAAGCACGAATACAATCTTCAGGAGTATTTACAATCGGATTCTGCTGATCACCTCTCAGGGTTTCGTAGTCGAGCCAATCCGGCAACTGGGCGGCAAAATCTTGTGCGGTTTCATCTGAAACCGAGCTGGCTAACATACCGAGTACAGTTTTTACCGGGTTTCTCGCTTCTTCTTCTGTATCAATAAAATCAAAAGTGTGAATGGCAGGAATGTAATAGTCTTTTATTTGCATAATAATTCTCAGGTTTTTGTTTTAAAATAACTATGTAGATAACAGTTTTAGAATTTTTTTCATTTCACATACAATCGCGCGGCACGCGTTCATCCCAGCTCTTACTGAAAAAACGATGGCCATTTTCCCAGGCATCCAGTTCAGCCTGAATGCGAAAGTGTGTTTCGTCTGAAGTCAGAACAGTCCGGGTTCTTGTTTCCGTATGCCAATCACCTCTTTTATATCCCCGCTTTGTAATCACTTCTCCTCTGGGAGATTGGTGGTCATTGGCAATGGTTGTATAGTATTCCGTGGTCCGGTTTTCGACCTCGAGGTTGATCTCTTCAATCCGTCGAATGCCGCTATCGCGAATAACCCTGAGGGTGGATGAATTTTTTGCCAAATCCCTGTGAACAATCCAGTTGTGCTCAGGGGAGTCAACTATAGTCGTTCTTACGCCTGGAGCCCCTGCCGGTTGGTCGAACGCAATGCGGTTATCGGTCTCCGGATCAGGTTCACGTTCAGGAAAGAAAACATAGGAATTTTCAGGATAAACATTCAGAGTAACAGGTTCGGGCGATGCCCAGGCCAATGGCCAATAAGAGGTGGATAATGAAATTCTGATACGGTGTCCGGTGGGAAAATGCTGGGCGATCCCGTTCATTTCCAGGCGGACCTGATATTTTTTATGTGGTTGAAGAGGCTCCGGCTCTTCATGTCCGTTTCGGTGGGTCAGGTTCAGGATACCAAATGTTACTCGGGTTGCTTCTCCGTTGGGTGCCACATCTGATAACCGCGCGGCAACCATGGCTATCGGACGGTCTGTACAAAATTCAAGATTCAGAACCGGAGAACCCAATATCTCCAACGGTTCGGTAAGTACATCCGATTCATAAACCAGGGATCCTCCGTCTTCTTCCCGCTGATCTCCAGGCAGATCTGGCATTGCACTGTAAGAGCACCATTTGCCGGCAAAAAGCCCCACACTCAGCGGAGATTGAATCTGTTTGATATTATTTTTTTCAAGTCCGTCGTCGTTTTCCACCAGTTTGTGCTCACCGGCCAGGCTGAATACTCTGTTGCCAATACGTTCCGACGGCCAATTTTTTTCGCCTACCCATCGCCCGTCGGTTTCCTGGTAGCATGTATGGGGCGACATGCTATCCTGCATCCAGGCGCGAAGCATTGGTTCATCCGTGATTCCGGTATCGATATCTTTCAGCCACTTATCCCACCAGCGCAGTGATTCCTGTAAAAATCCGATCGCCGGGCCCGGTTCTCCCAGGTGCGGATAAGTGTGTCCCCAGGGCCCGATCAACCCAAGGCGCGGAACAGAAAGCCCTTTAAGCAGACGAAAGATTGAATTGGAATAACCGTCAGCCCATCCGCTCACGCACATCACCGGGCACTCTATATCATCGTAATTTTCATTTACTGACCCGTGTTTCCAGTAGCCGTCTTTTCTCTGATGTTCCAGCCAGCTCCTGAGCCAGATATCTGAATTTTCAAGACGTTGCATCCACATGTTTTTCCAGCGGTCGCCAACAAGCTCAGGATCAGGGGGGCAGGTGGACCGGTCAAACATCGTTGCGCCCCAGGATAAATTATCTCCAAGCAGACAGCCGCCCATGTAGTGAATATCATCCGTATAACGATCGTCGGTAGAACATGCTGTAATTACCGCTTTCAAGGCTTGGGGTTTATAAGCGGCTATCTGTAAGCCGTTAAAGCCTCCCCAGGAAATGCCTATCATACCGACTTTACCTGAACACCAGGGCTGATTGGCAATCCAGCTTATAACTTCCATGCCGTCGTTGTGTTCAGTCTTAAGATATTCATCCAAAAGGATCCCGTCAGATTCGCCGCTTCCTCTCATATCTACGCGAAGGCAAGCGTAACCATGGCCGGCGAAATAGTGGTGCATGATATTATCATAGGGCCTTGTATGGTCTCTTTTACGATAGGGTATATATTCCATGATGGCCGGCACAGGCTCCTCGGGAGCAGTTTCAGGCATCCATATTCGTGCAGCTAAACGGGTACCGTCTTCCAGTTTAATCCATACATTTTCTTTCTCAGTTACATTGTGTGGAAAAGATGTTACCTCTTCGTAATCAAAAGACATGTCAGTTAACTGAGTCAATTTTAAAATTCAAAAGATCAAAACACCGGTCTCTCTTTTCATACAGTTCCTCTTTGCTGTCCGCACCGAGGTAGACAGATGCAAGTTTGTAACTATAGCTGTCCTGGTCGTACATATCTGATAACCTTGTTCCCTCCTCAACCCAAATCTTGATCTTCATATCAGGCAGGACTTTTCTAATGTTTTCAATATCATGTATATCAGGAATGTTTGTAACCACTCCATCCTCGAAAACACGATAGTAAAACTTGGCAGCTACGTTAAACTCTCCTTCTCTTGATGGAAGTGAGGGTTCTTCGCCCAAAGCAACTTCAACCATAGGTTTATGATTGGGCTCTCCATCCACTTTCAGAAACGGATCTGAATGAGACTGTGAAATTCTTGGATTGATCTCCAACAGCCATAATTGGTCGTTTTCCTCATCAAAAAAGAATTCGATGTTGAATGAGCTGTTATCATACCCGATACCGGAGAGTAAGCTGGAAGAAATTTTTTCCATTTCATCTATGACACGATTGTCCAGTACGGATGGATATTCATAACTGAAGAAGGTCTCATGATACAGATGACGCAGTGAGTCAAAAACACCTGTAAAACCAATCTTTCCTTCATTGACCTGGCCTTCAATAGTGCATTGCTTTCCCTGAATGGCTTGCTCTGCTATGCAATAATATCCATCGATATTATTCATGTAATCCGGCACCGTTGCCTTATCCATTACGTAGTTAATCGGATCCGCAAATCGATGAATTTTCTCTTTGATCATGGATATATACTTATCGAACTCCTCCCGCTTGTGGACCTTAAAACAGAGCTGTGAGGCGAACGAAACCACGGGTTTTAGCCAAAATGGAAAATCAATTTCAACATCCTTAAAGGGATTTTCCCCAAAAGGATTTACTAAATTATAATCCGGAACATTTTCCGGTATAATTTTCATCTGCTCCTTTCTTCCTAAATATTTGTGTTCGCATTTAACCAACGCGTCAATTGGCAGATGAGGCAGATTGTACTCCTTTGCGAGCAGGGGAGTAATGCATGTGACCGGAAAATTCCAAAAACCAACTATTGCGTCCGGAGGGCCGTCTAATGATTCGACTGCCGCGACCGCTTTATTCATCAGCTCATCCATTGGATATTTTTCACAGTGCTGAAGTTCAGAGATATCAAGGATGGAATGATAATCGTAGTTTTTTGAACTATCGAATGAATGTAACATTTCAAAATTAAACTCATCGATTCCAATCACACATACATGCTTTTTCAAATCAAGCCTCGTTTATAATCAATTTAGATGCCAATTTATCCCACGAAAAATGAGATTTGCAACTTAATTTAAAGCCTTAAAGCAACTAATTGTGTACAACGAAAGTAATTTTCGCATTCACTCTGTACTTCACAACCTTATTGTTTTCAACAATAGCCTGGAAGTCTTTTACATAGACATGCTTTATATCTTCAACGCTTTTTGATGCCTCCTGAATAGAGTTCTCTACTGCTTGTTCAATTGTATTTCCTTCGGCAAGAACTTCGATTACTTTTGCTAAGCTCATAATATCTGTTTTTAAATGTTAAACCTCTCGTGTCTAAATATAACAATTTGGCAATTTGGAATGTTCCGGCTTTCTTTGGAGAGAATGATCAAAACGTTTAGTATTTTTGAAGGAATACAATTTAACCAAACCTCAGAAATAATGACCATGAAATTCTATCCGCTTCTTATTTTATTTTTACTTTTCTCAGCATGTTCATCCGAAGAATCAGCTGATACAGCTGCTGTTCAATATCCAAATGAACACCTGCTGCTCAGTTCAGCAGAACTCAATAATATGATGCAGTCGGAAGACCTCATCGTGATTGATGCGCGCTCAAACCCGGGACAGGAATTCATTCCTGGTGCTGTCCATTTTGCTGCTGTATCAAACCTGGTTGATCCTGATCATCCGATCGATAATTATCTTGTTGGCCCCGATCGTTTTGAAGAGATGATGCAGGATATCGGCCTTGATAACGATCATCAGGCCACTATTTACGATGATGGGAATTCACTTCATGCAGCGCGTCTCTTTTATGCGCTTGAATATTATGGTTTTTCAAACGCTGCAATTCTGAACGGCGGGATTCAGGGCTGGAAAGCGGAAAACAAACCGCTTGAAGAAACCCCGGAAGAACGGCCGGACGGAAACTTTACCGCAAGTGTTCAGGAAAGCAGGTTTTGTGATTTCAATTATGTATCCAATGCAGCTGAAGATCCGGATAAAATAATTTTCGATGTACGGTCGGAAGGAGAGTATACCGGTGAAATTAAACGTGCCGAGAAAAACGGTCATATACCGAATGCGGCAAACCTTGAGTGGAGCAATGTTATTGAAAAAGAGGGAACTCCCTACTTTTTACCGGCAGATGAAATACAGCAAATGTACAACAATATGGGCATTACCCGCGATAAAGAGATCATCCCGCACTGTCAGACAAATGTACGTGGTTCACATGCGTATTTTACACTCCGCTTAATGGGATATGACTCGGTCAGGCCTTACGAAGGCTCCTGGGCTGAATACGGCAACAGAGAAGATTCTGTCGTGGAATAAAATCAGAAGCACTTTCCTTCGCCTGACGACTGATAGCTGAATGCAGCAAATGCCGGCAGATCAACGAGTCGCCTGGCGAATTAACTTACCCGATAGTTCGATAGATATGTTGCAAAGTTGCAAAATTAAGAAATTTGACCAAAAAGAAACCCCGAGTAGGGGTTAAACATCAATAGCGCCGGGTGAAACCCGGTGAACAAATGCGATTTCAACCACACAACAGAACCCTGAATGGGTTCAACAACCCAAGATTGACTGTTCAACCCACTTGCGGGGTTGTAGAATTATATACCGCAATCCAACCCCGACTCAATCGAGTCGGGGCTATTAGTGTTTAACCCCTGTTCGGGGTTTGGTTTTTGTAATATTACAAAAAACTAAACCTAATTTACTCAAGAATAGCAATTATTATTAGATTTTAAAACAATTTGGACCCCTATGATGCAAAAAATAAACCTCTTAAAATTTTCTCTCTTTATTGCAGCCGCAAGCATTCTGATTTCCGGCTGCGGGGATGACAATCCGGGGGGAGTTCCGGGTTCCGGCCTTGATTTCATTATAAGTGAATCTGTAACCCTGAATCCCAGCGGGGTAGCGCCTCTTACAGCACTCATTCAAATTGAAACAGAAGAACCGGTTCGGGTCCGGCTCCGTGTACCGGGAAAAAATGGTTCCGCTTCTGATGTTATTCAGGATTTTGATCAGGTTGATACCACTCTTGAGATTCCGGTTCTTGGACTCTACGCCAATTTTGAAAATGAAGTTGAACTTACCTTTTTTGATAACAGCGGGTCCGATTTGGGCGCCAATTCCTACACTTTGCAGACAAGCGCACTGCTGGCAGATTTACCGGAGATAGAGATCGATGTTGCAAATGAGAGTCAGATGGCAGAGGGATTCACCTTTGCAAATTATTTTGGTCATCGTGAGGGTGGAAATGCCACACCTCAGCGGCCATTTATATTCGACCAATTCGGAGACATTCGCTGGTATCTTAACTACGCTGGTGATGCAAATTTAAACAATCTATTTTATGATAACGGGATGGAACGGCTTGAAAATGGCAACCTGTTTTTCGGAGACGGATCAAGCCAAAAAATCTACGAGATTGACATGCTGGGTGAAATCATCAACAGCTGGGAGATGCCCGGTTATGGGTTTCATCATGATGTGATTGAGAAACCCGATGGAAACTTTATTGTTACAGTTAATAAATTCGGAGAGAGTACTGTTGAAGATTACATTATTGAGATTGAGCGTAATACCGGCAATATCATCAATGAATGGGACCTGAATCAGTCACTTGATAATACCAGGCGAGCCTGGGAGACCAACCTTGCCGATTTAGATGTTGACTGGTTTCATGCAAACGCAGTATCGTATGATCCTTCTGATAACACGATTATTGTCTCCGGCAGAACCCAGGGCACAGTAAAACTGACCGAAAACAATGAAGTGGTGTGGATCCTTGCACCTCATAAAGAGTGGAACACGGCAGGTAACGGAGAGGATTTAAACCAGTTCCTGTTGCAGCCGCTGGATTCTGATTCCCGCCTAATAACCGATGAATCGGTAAAAAGCGGAGATGTGAATCATCCGGATTTTGAATGGTCGTGGTACCAGCATGCTACGAACGTTCTGCCGAATAGCCATCTGATGCTGTTTGATAACGGCGAAAACAGAAATTTCTCCGGCACGGGTACGTACAGCCGGGCCGTTGAGTATGAAATTGATGAAGAGAATATGACTATCCGGCAAGTGTGGCAGTATGGCAAAGAACGCGGACCGGAAACCTACTCTCGTATAGTTTCGGATGTGGATTTTTTTCCGGAAGAAAATCACGTTTTCTTCACCCCCGGCGCCGTAAATTTTAATGGAGACTATGGAAAAGTAATTGAGATAGATCGCGAGAGCGGAAATATTTTGTTTGAAGCAACAATTCGTCCGCCTGTTCCGGCTTTTGGATTGATTACACTACACCGCAGTGAAAGAATGAGCCTGTATCCGGAGTAATTGAAGATATTTGCCGTCTGTTATTTTTTAATAAAATGTATTTTTTATATAAGTGGCACAATTCACATAGGGACATCAGGATGGAATTATGATCACTGGAAAGGACCGTTCTATCCGGAAGATTTGCCGCAAGAACAATGGCTAAAATTTTATACAGAACACTTTGACACGGTAGAAATCAATAATAGTTTTTACCAGCAACCGGAAAAAAGCACGGTTTTAAAATGGTGTGATGGCGTGCCGGATCAGTTCAGGTTTGCAGTCAAGGCAAACCGCTATATGACCCATATGAAAAAACTGAATGAACCTGAAGATAGTGTTCAAAAAATGGCAGACACATTTAGTGAATTTGGAGAAAAACTTGGTATGATTCTTTTCCAGCTTCCGCCAAAATGGAATTTTAATGAAGAGAGATTACGAAACTTTGTCAATCTTCTGCCCGGTGATTTCCACTATGTATTCGAATTTCGTGACAAAAGCTGGATCAACGAAACCACTTATTCTATTCTGGAAGAAA
>CAZFAJ010000096.1:0-9929 GCA_964517005.1 uncultured Balneolaceae bacterium
TTACATTTCGGATATAAAAAAAGGCCCGGTTATCTATGACGCTATTACAGTACATCCAAAATATCAATCAACGCTATAAAACAGGAATTTCAAGAGAGCATTCGTACCGGGGCGATCTGCAGAATCTGCTGGAGGGAATGCTGAAAAACGTGATGGTGACCAATGAACCCCCCAAAAAATGGTTCAAAGACCGCCGTGGCCGAACGCTGAGTATGGAGGAGATCCAGCATTATCAGAAAATTATCGTGGCGTTGGTGTTTCTAACCGGTCCCTCTATCACTTAAAAAAGGTGCAAAAAGATTTTCCGATCGACTCCGGTAGAGACACAATTATAATTCGTCGCTCCGTAGGTTTATGAATGTACTGTTTGATAGCAGCGCTTTAGTAGCATTTTTAGTGAAAGATCACGAAGACCATAAGCGTGTTTGGGGACTCACTTCTGCCAATTTGGTAAAACTATACAACTGATTACAATCTATCCATCTTATCTTTTAGCCTCTGTGCAGTGCAACCAGAGAGTGAGCCGGTCGCCGGGGATTGGGCTGCTTTATCTGGCGAAGGAAGGCATCATCAATAACCGTTCTTTTGAGGGAGCTTTGGCAGAGTTTGAAGAGATCTACCCGGGAATCAACATGGCCGGTGGAATGCGCGGGTTTTTGGTGGGGAATTGGGGTGAGTACATGCATAAATTATGATCTTCTCCATCAACTTTATTAGGCTTACGCCCGCTGCGGGACTTACCTGTTACCGTGGGCCTTCTTCACAGGGCGCTGCCCTGTGTTGGTGATTTCGCTCCTTTGGAGCTTTTTGCAAGACCACTACATTCGTACAATTGATGATGTAATTCTTCTTTAAAATTTTTATGGTCTAAAAACCAAAATAATGACTAATTTCCCCATGAACGGCTTGCAACGCTGCTATTCTGAAATGAAAATTTAAATTACAGATCCACTTTTATATGAACAAAATCGCTGCAGTTATTTTTGATATGGATGGCGTAATTGTGGACAGTAATCCTGTTCACAAAAAAATTCTGTATAAGTTTTGTGAAAAACACGGAAAGCAGCTGTCTGACGAATATATTCGTGAAAATTTGTATGGCCGAACTAACCAGGAGTGGATTCCCAAAGTTTTCGGTCCGTTACCCACAGAAAAAACAGAAAGCCTTGCTGATGAAAAAGAGCAGATGTTTCGAAATGTCTTTAATCCGGACGAACATATTGTACCCGGTTTTATTGAGTTTTTGAACCTGATCAAACGGAAAGAAATTAAGACTGTTGTGGCTACGTCAGCCCCTGCCGAAAACGCCGGTTATATTTTAGGTAAACTTGCCATTATCAATTCTTTCGATGCTGTTCTGAACTCTTCCCATTTTACTGAAAGTAAACCGCATCCCGATCCCTATCTGAAAGCTGCCAAAGCAGTGAAAGCGTCACCTGAATATTGCATTGTGTTTGAGGATTCCATATCCGGAGTGAATTCAGGGCTGTCAGCTGGGGCAAAAGTAGTTGGCATTGCAACCACGCACTCACATGAGGATCTGAGCTCCTGTCATCTTGTTGTTAATGATTTTACAGAGATACAGTTTTCTGACTTAGAAAATCTGTTTGATCATTGAACAGGCTAAAGGGAACTACTTACCATTCGTTGTCAGACAACCTTTAATACCTTTTTAATTCTGTGCTACGCCAATTACACCGCAGCCAATTCTTGCACCCGCATTCCCGGTCGGCTGGGTTTCTAAATCATCTTCACCTGCGTGTACAATAATTCCACGGCCTAAAATGGTATCTAAGCCCTCCAGCTCAATTACGTTATCTGTGTACTCGAGAATTGCAACACCTTCTTCATTTGAAACAAGGTTTCCCATATCACCCATATGCCTCGATGCATCAGTAGGTGCGCCGTGCGGCATATTTTTTGGGTAGTAGTGACCGCCGGCCGATGTTCCGTCACTTGCCGAACAATCACCGTATTCGTGGATATGAAACCCGTGCATCGATTCGGGATTCAAACCTGTTACAGTCGAACTAACATCCACATTGTTGCCATTCTTTGAAAAGGTGACAATTCCTTCAACCTCACTTCCTTCCGTAGGATGAATAACAGCAATCAGGCTGTCTTGACTTATGATTTCCGTTTGAACTTCTGTTCTCTCCTGTTCTTGTGCACAGGCTGTTATTGAAATTATAAACAATAATGCGATTACAACTTTTTCCATTTCTCCGATTCATTTGATTTTATTTGTCATGTTTTTATAACAAGTTTTCAGTTTTTCTCATTCACTACAAAATTTTAAAAATAATCACCGGGAACCTATTATAAACTTTTTGTTCAAATGTTACATTATAGAGATGAACAGCACTTACCGATTTTTTTAATTGTATTAAAATCAAAAATATTTCTTATGACTTATTCAAAAATCAAGGCACATCTTCTCTTCTCACTGTTTCTGCTCATTCCTGTTTTTATATCAGCACAGGACACCGAAGTTGAAGTATCTGTGGGATTTCTCACATCAAATGATATCCTGGATTATAATGACGCTGTTTTCAGTGAGGTTTTTCCGGATGGAGATGTAACTTCCTTCGATGATCATTCAACCGGTATCGGTATCGCCTATCGATTCTTTGCTCATGATAACATTAAAGTTGGCGGACAACTCACCTATCAGCGGATTGACAAAGAATTTGTTCAAAATAATATTAAGATTGGTGAAGGCACACAGGATTTTTTCACACTTCTGGGCAGTGCCAATTTTTACTGGCTTCAGTCAGAATTCATCGGGATCTACTCTGGAGGTGCGCTTGGATTCAGTTTTTCAAATGAAGATCAGTTTGATCTTGAAGATGAAGAATTGTCCCGGTCGGAGACTGATCTTTTTTTTGCATGGCAGGCAAATGCCATCGGGTTTGAATTCGGACGTGATATCCGTTTCCTGACAAACGCAGGTTTCGGTACGCAGGGTGCAGTTAGCCTTGGGCTTAAATACATGTTCTAAACAACATGTTTTCTTTCAAAAAGAAAAGCCCAGCTTCGAATTGAAGCAGGGCTTTTTTAATAATAAATAGTATCAGAAACCCGATTAGTATCTGTACTGGTCAGACTTGTAAGGGCCCTCTTTGGGAACACCAATGTATTCAGCCTGTTCTTCGCTTAATTCATCCAGTTCAACACCAATTTTACTCAGGTGAAGCTTTGCAACCTTCTCATCCAGATCTTTCGGAAGCACATGAACGCCAAGCTCAAAATCCTCAGGACGTGTCCAGAGTGCAATCTGTGCCAGTGTCTGGTTGGTAAAACTGTTGCTCATCACGAAGCTCGGATGACCGGTTGCATTACCCAGGTTCATGAGGCGTCCTTCAGACAGAAGAATAACATCATTGCCATTTTGAAGGGTAAAGAGATCAACCTGTGGTTTGATATTATCTTTGGTTGCATTTTCCTTCAGCCAGTTAACATCAATTTCGTTATCGAAATGGCCGATATTGCCAACGATAACTTTGTCCTTCATAAGCTCGAAATGTTCTCCGGTAATGATATCCTTGTTACCTGTTGCTGTAACCACAATATCTGCTTCTTTTACTGCATCAATCATCTTTTTCACTTCGTAACCGTCCATAGCAGCCTGTAGTGCACAGATCGGATCTATTTCAGTAACAATAACACGTGCCCCTGCCCCGGTCAGTGAAGCTGCGGAGCCTTTACCCACGTCTCCATATCCGGCAACAACGGCAACTTTGCCGGCAAACATGACATCCGTGGCACGCCTGATTGCATCCACACACGATTCACGGCATCCGTATTTATTGTCAAATTTCGACTTGGTTACCGAATCATTAACATTAATTGCGGGTGCACCCAGTGTTCCTTTTTCGTGCATCTGATACAATCTCATGACACCGGTGGTGGTCTCTTCGGATATTCCCTGGATTCCATCCAGTAATTCGGGGTATTTATCATGGACAAGCTGTGTAAGGTCACCGCCATCGTCCAGAATCATATTCAGTGGTTTGCCATCCTCAAAAAAGAGAGTTTGCTCGATACACCAGTCATACTCCTCTTCGGTTTCACCTTTCCATGCATAAACGGGAACACCGCTTTCTGCAATAGCAGCAGCTGCATGATCTTGTGTAGAAAAAATGTTGCATGAAGACCACTGAACTTCAGCGCCAAGTTCTACCAAGGTTTCGATGAGTACTGCAGTCTGTACAGTCATATGAAGGCATCCGGCAATGCGGGCTCCTTTTAGCGGCTGTTCTTTCCCAAACTCTTCTCTCAAAGCTACAAGTCCGGGCATCTCGGATTCAGCAATATTAATTTCTTTTCGCCCATATCCGGCCAAACCAATATCTTTGACTTTATAGGGTAATTTATCTACTTGTTGTTCCATTAAATCAATTGTGTTTTTAGTTCGATTGTTAGTATTTAATTTATCTGATTGAAGATGTAACAATTGCAGAAGTCATTTTGTTCACATCAAACAGATACTTATATCAGATGTATTCAAGAATGATGGATTTCATCTGGTTATAATCCCCTTCTGTTCCTCTTGAACCCATTTCTATTTTAATCAATTCCCCGTCCGGGTTTACAAGCACTTTAAATGGGATTCCGCTTGCCCCCAGTTGATCAAATATATTATTTGAATCGATCAGGTAGTTGAAGTCGTAATCATTGTCATTTGCAAAATTCACAGCATCCTCTATTGTATCAGATAGTCCTACAGTTACAGCCAGTACCTCAAATTCATTTTCATATTCATCCCGAAGCTTATCCATAGCCGGAAAAACCTGGAGACACGGGCCGCACCAGGTTTCCCAAAAATCGATCAATACAACTTTCCCTTCAAACCGGTCAATTGAAACTTCATTTCCCTCAAGATCCGTAAAGGTTGCATTCTGAATTAACTCTTTTGCTTTCGCCTCATCAACCAGTCCGGGCGGCACCACATTCGATCTTGTTTGTGTGCCCTGAGACTCTTGTTTATCACCATTTGAACTGCAGGATATCAGCAGAAATACCGAAATAAAAAGAGTAACTATTTGTATGTTTTTCATGTTGACTCAATTTTTTCTTAAAGATAACAGAATTATCTGTAAATATTTCATAACGATTCCTAACGAAATTATTTGTTAGTATCTTGTTGTTGTGATGTAAATTTTACTGACTTCAATAATTCCTTTCATGAATTGCGATTTTTTGATTGTGGGTGCAGGCATCGTTGGCTTGTCTGCTGCATATAAACTTTCACTCCGTTATCCAGATTCCCGAATATTAATTCTCGAAAAAGAGAACAGGGTTGCCGCTCATCAAACCGGGCATAATTCCGGTGTGATTCACTCCGGTATATACTATAAACCGGGTAGCTATAAAGCTAAAAACTGTGTAGATGGCCGGCACCAGCTTGTCGATTTTTGTTCTGAATACAATGTGGAACATGATTTATGCGGCAAAGTAATTGTTGCCACTGAGGATGATGAAATTGACAGGCTAAACAAAATTTACAATCGCGGCCTGGAAAATGAAATTGAAGGAATTTGTTTAATTGACAAAAAGGAAGTACTTGAAATTGAACCATTCGTCAATTGTGTTTCAGGAATTCATGTCCCTTGCACCGGCATTGTGGACTACCGCGGGTTTTGTGAAAAACTGGCAACTCTGCTCGAAGATCGTAATGTAACGATTAACTTTAATCATAAAGTTGATTCCATTCATCAAAACGGAAATTCACTGAAGGTAAAATCAGACAGTGACTCCTTCCACGTCGGGTTTTTAATCAGTTGCTGCGGACTGCAGTCCGACCTGGTTGCAAAATCCGCCGGCATTTCCAGTCCGGTTCATATTGTTCCTTTCCGGGGCGAATATTATGAACTTGTACCCGAAGCCGAAAAACTGGTGAAAGGATTAATTTACCCGCTTCCAAACCCTGAGTTTCCATTTTTAGGAGTTCACTTCACAAGAATGGCAACCGGCGGTGTTGAATGCGGCCCGAATGCGGTGTTTTCGTTTGAACGGGAAGGATACGACAAGCTCTCATTTAATCTTGCAGATACCATTGATACGTTTAATTTTCCCGGGTTCTGGAAGCTGGCGAGTAAGCATTGGCGAATGGGTTTGGATGAAATGTACCGCTCACTTTCAAAAGAGGCATTTCTGAAAAATCTGAAGAAACTGATTCCGTCTGTAAAAAAAGAACAACTTACAGGATCACCGTCCGGTATCAGAGCCATGGCGCTTCAGCCTGATGGTGAAATACTGGATGATTTTTATTTTGAAAAAGAACGAAACCAGATACATGTGTTAAATGCACCAAGTCCGGCTGCCACAGCAGCGCTGTCTATCGGAGATGAAATTGTAAACCAGGTTGAAATCTGAATTAAAAATTCAAAATTCAAAACTCAGAATTGAAAACGGATTTTATCTGTGTATTCATGAAAGTGTATTGTTTCAAATAATATTTTATAAAATTGTTAACACTTTGAAATAGCAATTTTGTATTCTTCTTTCAGAATTATGATAAAATTCATAGCCATATCACTATCGCTGCTATACGGGGCACTGCTTTTTGCTCCTTTAATACCTTATGCAGAATATGCAATGCACATGGAACATATCATTCTTCATCATTGTGAAAATCCGGACTCCGATTGTGACGGAGTTTGTTATCTAAAGAAACAGGTTGAACATCATCAGACGGATCCTGCATTTATTGTGCAAAATATTTTTCAAATCCTTTTCATTGAGATGAATGAAGAATATTCAAACCAGTCTTTTAAAAACTCCGAATTTTACCTTCCCGGCGATGAAAACCTTAGCAA
The DNA here is from genome assembly GCA_964517005.1 of uncultured Balneolaceae bacterium. GTDB lineage: Bacteria > Bacteroidota > Rhodothermia > Balneolales > Balneolaceae > CAYVBJ01. The sequence goes on from CAZFAJ010000096.1 coordinate 6,822, forward strand.
GGGAATCATTCGTAAATTACTGATACCGCCCCGGGTCTGACCCATCTTTTTATTTTTTCAACAGAATTTCCCCTGTATCTGAGCCCGGAATCTGAACCGTTGACCAGGCTTTTTGAACTATCCAGTAATTCGGATACCCATCCTTCTAACAATCAATTTGACAAGTCAGATTATTATGAATTTAATCAGCAGATCAATTATCTATAAAACAGCTTTATTTTTTATTCTTTTTTATTCTTCTCAATTACTCTTTGCCCAAAATGGCAATATACGCGGCACCGTCACTGAACATGATACCGATGAACCAATTCCGGGAACCACCCTTATTTTGGAAGATACACGCTTTGGAACTACCTCGCAGATGGATGGTTCATTCTTACTTGAGAAAATACCCGCCGGGAGCTATAACATTGTGGTTTCGTTTGTGGGATTTGAGACCATCCGAAGAAATATATCCATTGAACCAGGCGAAACTGAAACAATAAACTTTAGCCTGAAGAAGACTGAATTTAAGCTTGAGGGCATTGTTGTAAGTGCACTGAGGCCCGACCTGACGCAGGAATCCAAAGTAGGGCAACAGGATGTAAAGGAGGCACTCCCGATAGATTCCGGCCAGTTGCTTCGAATTGTTCCCGGCGTGGATGCTGTGCGAAGAGGTCCGATCGGTTTTGACCCGGTGGTCAGGGGCTTAAGGGAAACAGAAGTAGGTACATACCTGGACGGAACCCGTATCTTTCCAGCGGGTCCGGCGAGAATGGATTCACCCCTAAGCCATCTGGACCCATCAAATATTGAGTCGATGGAAGTTGTAAAAGGGCCTTATGCTTTAACCTGGGGATCGGGCAATTTAAGTGCGATTCGCGTAAAGACAAAAGACTTGGGAAAGCTTCAAAACAATTCCATGAATGCTTCAGCCGGATTTGGTTATCAGACTAACCTGGATGCATTTGAATCAATTGTTTCTGTTGCAGGAAGAAATGATGCGCTGGCTGTATGGATAAATGGTGCGTGGCGCGAAGGAAATGACTTTGACAATGGAAAAAATGTCCGCGTACCGGCTGACTTTCTTTCAAGAGAAATCAGGGGCAAAATCGGATATCAGGTTGATAAACAGTCTGAATTAATTTTTGGTATTGGATTTCAAAATCAGGAAGATATCAATTATCCCGGCAGACTGCTGGACGCCGAATCATTTGATGCACTTAATACATCTCTCACCTGGAAAAAGCAATTTTTTGAGGGTAGCCTTCGGTCTTTCGAATTTCAAACCTACTTCAATCAAGTGGACCATGTAATGAATAATGATGAAAAACCAACTGCAGTTGCTGTTCCAAACCGTATTCCACCATTTGCACTGGATATAAAAGTAGATTCGGAGATTTCAATAGTAGGGGCAAGTGCAAAATTTGATGTGGTATCATCCAATTTTTGGAATTTCGAGTTTGGTGCGGATGTGTACAGTGCAAACCGTGATGCCGTCCGGTTCGTCAGAAGAAGAGATAACGGAATGTTAATTTTTGAAGATCAAATGTGGCCTGATGCTACAATCACGAGTGGTGGATTATATACTCAGGCTACACACTCAATTAATGAAAATTTATCGGCCTCAGCTACCGTCCGGCTTGATCTTGTCAGTGCGGATGCAGATCGTGCTTCAGATTTTTTCACTGAAAATATTTCGGATGACCTTGATCATTCTGAAGCTAATCTAAATGCAGCTTTTTCAATCAGTCAGGTACTGAATGAGAATTGGTCGGTTTCTTTAGGTGCCGGAACCGCAGTAAGAACAGCGGATGTGAATGAGCGTTATTCGGACCGAATTCCGGCTTCAAAAGCTCAGACAAGCGCCGAATTTGTGGGGAATCCGAATTTGGACCCGGAAAGAAATAGTCAGCTTGATCTATGGATAGAAGCGAATTATCCGAAACTTTCGTTTAATTCCAACTTTTTTGTCAGGCGCATGGACGATTACATTACACTTCAACCAACCGGCCTGCCTAAAAGACTGCCTCTAAGTCCGGATACCGTTTTTCAATATGTAAATGGCAGGGCTAACTTTTGGGGGGTTGAGAGTTCACTTGCTTACCTGGTTTTGCCGGTACTAACTGTAAAAACATCCGTTGATTATCTTTGGGGCAAGGACAAATTTGTTGGCGAGCCTGCACTCGGAGTAGCTCCGCTTGGTTTTAATGCCGGCATCAGGTACGACTCAAAAGATGGAAAATACTTCATCGAAAGCACTTTGAATATAACGGACAGGCAAGACAGAGTCGCTGCTGCAAGAGGTGAAAAACCGACAGACGGATTTGAAACTGTTGATCTAAAAACAGGAGTTGAATTAACAGACGGACTCAGATTCAGGTTTGGGATAGAAAACATTTTTGATGCAGATTACGTAAATCATTTGAATGCTAACAATCCGTTTGCCGGCATTCCGATTGCGAATTTCAGAGATGAGCGGATACCGGAACCGGGACGGGTGTTTAGTTTCAATGTAGAATATAATTTCTAAGCATTAAAAATTTATTTCAGTCAAACATTTTATAAAATTGTGACCTATTGGAAGGCGTGATTTTGTATAATGTTTGCTGAAATATGAAGAAAACTCTCTAAATACTGCTTTCAGTACTTTATGTGGTATTGCTCTTTGCCCCGCTGATACCCTATGCAGAATATGCAATGCATAAGTAACATATCATGCTTCATTACTGTGAAAATCCGGTTGCCAAAGATCGGCACCAGGTTGTAAATGGCGACCAGGCTGTTGCTGTATGGGATGAACTCACCGGAAACACTTGCGGAGGTTATTCGGGCAGAATAACTTGGGTTTATCAAAGATTCCTTTGAAATGCACTGTAAAAAACTCAGCAATGATAAAGTATTACATGGCATTAAACTCTGCGCATTCTCCGCGCTCATTGCGGTTTATACCTGTCAGATTACCGAAATGTTAAAATATTGATTCCGGTCCCGGGAATTTAAATTGGGTTTTCTGAAGGTATTGCCAACGCACCATAATGGCCAATGGGGCTAAAGCCCTGAAATTTTTGCGTTGCAAATCCATTCCGTCAGCTAAAGCAGACGGCAATGGATGATGAGGAATATAAT
>CAZFAJ010000097.1:0-3552 GCA_964517005.1 uncultured Balneolaceae bacterium
CCCTGGTATTACGAATTCTTGCTTTTTAATGTGGGCTTATGGCCATGGCTTTTTGCCAAAAATGAATTAAATAAAATGAAATTACAACTTAACTCAAATTAAAGATGGAACGATTTAAAAACCAAAATTGGCAAATGAAATCAGGCTCGCTACTCATTCTTTTGGGGGCACTAAGCATCTTCCCTGAAAATGATACATGGATACACACGACGCTGCAAATTGTATTTGTCGCCGGCTGCATCCTATTTGTTTACGGTGGTTCTTTAGCGAAAAAAAGCAAAAATTCGACAATAGCAGCAGTTTTAATCACACTATTTGCCCTGCCCGCCAGTGTGTCTGCACAGGATTACAGTAATTCAATCAAGGCTTTTGAAACCAGTTTTCATCAGAAGGATATCTCAGTTATCAAACCCTTTTTAAGCGACTCACTGAAATTTGATCCTTTACCTGCTCCAAACAGCATACCGGTGTTAACGAACGTTCTCAATAATTTACCCAAGCTGAACACCATTCAAATTCTAAGTTCCGAAAATGGCTTAGCCAGGGTGAAATATGATTTTGACCTATTAGGTATTAGCGAATCGAATATCCATTTTGACGAGCATGGCAAAATAAAACAGATTGAGTTTGTTGAAAATTTAGTTCAGCAGCAGATCGAACAACAAAGAAGGATGCAATCGAGTGTACAGGCACCAAAACCTGAAAAGATAGCCTTTAACTATTCAAAAAAGAAAGTTGAGTTTCCTTCAAAAGACGGGCTGATTATATCAGCTGACTTATATGAAATCGGCCCGGATAAACCGGTTATGTTGCTGGCTCATCAGGGAGGATATAATAAATATGAATATGCGGATATAGCACCCCGGCTTAATGAAATGGGCTTTAATGCTCTTGCCATTGATCAGAGGTCGGGTGGCAGTTTTGCCGAAATGGGAAACGAGACGAACAATCGGGCAGTACAAAACGGACTTGAAAACATTCAGTTTGCCGATGCAGCCCAAGACATTGAATCGGCAGTAAACTTCCTTGCCGATAAGTACCAAAAAAAAGTCATTCTGTGGGGAAGTTCTTATTCATCAAGCCTGGCACTTCATATTGCAGAAAAAAGCACGAATGTAAAAGCAGTGATTTCCTTCAGCCCCGGAGACTACTTTGGTGAAGCATTTCCCTCGCTGAAAACTGTGCTTCCAAAAATTAAACAACCGTTTCTTGTTACCTCTTCCCGTGAGGAAGCAGATGCTTTAAAAGGTTTATTAAGTGATGTGGATCAAAGCGAATTGCAGTCACAGTTTATTCCTGAGTCGGATGGATTTCATGGCTCGAGAGCTTTGTGGATTGATCAGGCAGGAGAAGAAGAGTATTGGGCGGCAGTCAGGTCTTTTTTGGAAGAAATCAATCATGATTAGTGTCATGTCAACGAAGGAATGGCCATCGGGTTCGATGGTATGAAAAGGGCGGCGGTAATTGGTACTCAAATGGCCGGCCTGCTCGGTGCGGTTGAGTTTTTCTCAACTTCCCGAATCAGGGATTGGTTTTCAAATATCTAAAGAACGACTCTATCACATCAATGGAACCCCGAGGGAAGATTTTATACCAAACCCTATAAACAACACATTTGAATTCCAAAAATGAAGAAGACGGAACTCCAAATAAAAAGGTTATGAGATTGCACTCAACCTGTATGAACCGGAATCACAGGGCAGCCATATTGTAGTCATTCTGCCTTCAAACGGAACTAAACAGGTATTTTATTCGGATTTTGTCCGGATATTATCCGGGAATAAGTTTATGAACATTCCGGCAGCATTCATTGTTTACGAAACGTGAAATCAAAATCGATAAATATCCTCTGGTTTAAACGCGACCTGCGCCTTCGGGATCATGAACCATTAAAACTCGCGGCAGCTCGGGATATCCCCTGCTTGCCCTTATATTTATTTGAACCATCCCTGGTGCATGATGAGCACTACGATGACCGGCATTGGCGGTTTGTTTGGGAGTCGCTTGAGCAAATGCAAAAGGAGTTAAAGCCATATGGTGTGAATATTTTGATAGCTTGGGAAGAAGCAGATTCGTTTTTCCGTAAAGCAGCTCAATACTACGATATTCAAACTGTATTCAGCCATGAAGAGACCGGGATTTACCTGACTTATCAGCGTGATATCAAAATAGCCGGGCTTTTCAGGGAGCTTGGCATTGGTTGGCATGAATCACCCACCAATGCAGTACAACGCGGCTTAATGCACAGGAATGGATGGCGAAAAAAATGGAATCGAATTATGCACAGTCCGATTGCTGAGCCGGATTTGAATCAGCTCGAACCGGTTCTTAATTTGGATTCATTTCTAAAAACCATTTCGACAGAAATTCCGGAACGGGTTAAAATTTCTGACCGGAGATTTCAACCCGGCGGTGAACATCATGCCCGGAAGCTGCTTAACAGTTTTGTGCATGACCGCTGTGCAAATTATAATCGCTCCATATCCGCTCCGGGCCCGGCAAGAACCGGCTGCAGCAGGTTGTCTCCACACATCACGTGGGGAAATTTGAGCATTCGACAAATCATACAGTACGTGGATGAACATTTGGAAGAAGCACCTTCCAAAAGAGGGTTGCGAAGCTTTCGGTCGCGCATGGGCTGGCATTGTCATTTTGTACAGAAGTTTGAGTCTGAGCCAAGAATCGAGTTTGAAAATATGAACCGCGGCTACAATGATATTCGTACAGAATGGAATGAGGAAAATTTCAGTGCCTGGAAAGAGGGAAGAACCGGGTTTCCCATGGTTGATGCCTGTATGAGAAGCTTAATTTCAACCGGTTACCTGAATTTCAGAATGCGCGCCATGCTTGTCTCATTTTTAACGCACCATCTATGGCTGGACTGGCCCAAAGGAGCACTTCACCTGGGCAGGCAGTTCCTGGATTTTGAACCGGGAATCCATTACTCCCAGTTTCAGATGCAGGCAGGTACAATGGGGGTCAATACCATTAGAATATATAACCCTGTAAAGCAGGGCTATGACCATGACCCGGACGGAGAATTTATACGTGAATGGGTAGACGAATTAAAAGATGTACCTAAAGAATTTATTCATGAACCCTGGAAAATGAGTAGCATGGAACAGGTGATGTATAATTGCAGGATTGGAGAAGATTATCCTTCTCCCATCATCGGGGATATTAAAGAGAGCTATAAACATGCAAGCTCAGTATTGTGGAGTAAAAAGGCGAGCTCTGAAGTAAAAAAAGAGAACAAATGGATTTTGAAGAAACATGTTAAGAACCGAAGATAGAAAACATGTCTAAAAAGAATCTGCCAGCCAAAGTTTGTCCCGTTTGCAGGCGCCCATTTGAATGGCGTAAGAAGTGGGAACGCAATTGGGAAAGTGTAAAATACTGCAGTGAACGGTGTCGAAGAAATAAGAACAGAACCTGAGTGCCCGAATAGGACTATTTCGGGTTGTTTTCTCAGGTATTGTTTATACCAAGTTTTTCCACTTTCCGGAGCCATTTCTTCCGGAACGACTCTTTCGAAAGCCGGATCGGGCCGAT
>CAZFAJ010000097.1:3652-9777 GCA_964517005.1 uncultured Balneolaceae bacterium
CCCACAAAATTAATTCCTGGGCCTGAAGCAAATCCGGCTCCAGCTCGGTCCGCTGCCTATACCCGTACTGCAGGTTCGGGTTAAAATCAAGTTCTCTGATGTTAATGGTTTTCACATCAGCGCCAGAAGTCTTTGTGCCTTTCTGATAGGCATCAGCAAGGGCTGAATTATAGCTTTCGGCATCAGGGTGTCCGTTAACAATCAATATTTTTTTTGTCCATCTGACATATGAATTTTACAAGGGTATAAAAATTAAAGTTTCCCTGAACACATTTTGCGGTGATGATTAGTGAGAAAGCTTCATTATTCCTTCATGAACATTGATTATATATTTATTTAGATTGAATAAAAATAAAATACATGGAGTCATTTTTCTTATTTGTCTACATGGTTCCGGAACAGTAAATGGTTAGTATGATGAAGAATTTGACGGATTTAAAGCAAAATGAAATTGCAAGAATCAAACAAGTATCGGGTTTTGAGTCCCGCAGGCTGCTCGAAATCGGATTTACCCCCGGAGTGAACATCCAATTGATACGGTCTGCCCCTCTCGGGTTTCCGATCGAGGTAAAAATCCGCGGTTACCTGCTCGCACTTCGAAAGCCGGAAGCACAATCTGTTGAAGTGGAGCCGGTTTTGGTGCAATGAATAAGGAAAAAACAATCGCGTTAATCGGCAATCCCAATACGGGAAAGTCTACCTTATTTAATGCTTTGACCGGTTTAAAGCAGAAGATTGCCAATTACCCCGGTGTTACAGTGGAAAAAAAGGAAGGTTATGCTTCAATTGGAGACACAAGATACAGGATATTAGACCTTCCGGGAATCTACAGCCTGAATCCGAAGCAGATAGATGAACGCATAACCTGCCAGGTTCTGGCGGGAACCTATTTGCATGAATCCGGGCCGGACCTGGTAATTGCAATCGTGGATGCTGCTAATCTTGAGCGCAATCTTTACCTGGTTACCCAAGTGATGGATCTCGGTATCCCGATGATCATTGCTTTAAATATGACAGACCTTGCGGAGTCCCGGGGTATCAGCACGGACGCCGGAGAACTCTCAAAAAATCTTGGCGTCCCGGTGATTCCCATGATGGCCCGCAATCCCGAAGATGTTCAGAAGCTTCGGGATTACATTTCGTCCGGTCAATTAAAGGCTCCGAAACAGCTTCAATGGAATCCGGACGGAGCCACGCAGGAAGCTATCGACTTTCTGATCCGAGAGTGGATTCAGCCCTTCGGAAATATACCCAAACGCTCACAGGCCATAGAAGCACTCCGACTTATTGCAGACCAATCATCCATAAATGCAGTTTCGGATGGCGAAAAAGAACATATACTTCGGGGGAAAATCCGAAAAGCGCGAAATATCATCGAAGCTTCGGGGAAAAACCCTGAAGCGGAAGAGGTATTGAAGCGCTATGAATTTATTGAGGAGTGTATCAGCGAAGCTATTACAAAATCGGAAGAAGAGGAAGAAACCCTTTCTGATAAAATCGACACGTTTACGACCCACAAACTATTCGGGCCGTTAATTTTTGCGTTCATCCTTTTGCTGATGTTCCAGTCCATTTTCACATGGGCTGAGCCATTTATGAACCTGATTGATCTTGTTTTTATCGAAACAGGAGTCTGGCTTGAAACTCATTTGCCCGATGGTATGCTGAACGACCTGCTGGTTGAAGGTGTGATTGCAGGACTGGGCGGTGTTGTGATTTTCCTCCCTCAGATTATATTTCTTTTTTTCTTTATCTCCGTACTTGAGAGTACAGGGTATATGGCCCGGGCTGCTTTTGTCATGGACGGGTTTATGTCCCGTATTGGTTTACATGGGCGAAGCGTTGTTCCGCTTGTCTCCGGCTTTGCCTGTGCCATACCTGGAATTATGGCAACCAGAACCATAGAGAACCGGCGCGACAGAATCATTACCATTATGATTCTTCCATTTATGGCCTGTTCCGCCAGGCTGCCTGTTTATGCGCTTATGATCGCAGCATTTATTCCGGATACAGGCGTTCTCGGACTGTTTTCACTGCAGGGAATTACATTTTTTGCCCTCTATATTTTTGGGATTGTGATGGCTATTCTTGCAGCATTTATCATGAAACTTTTCATCAAAACGGAACACTCATCCCCATTGATGATGGAGCTTCCTGCCTATAAAATGCCGCAGTGGCCGGGAATTTTTCAGAATGTATTTGATCGCGGAAAGGTTTTTGTAACGGAGGCCGGAAAGATCATTTTTGGGATATCTATACTTTTATGGTTTTTATCATCATTTCCAAAGCAGGATCATGCTGAATTGGCAAAAACTGAATTCAGCACTGAAACGATCGAATTGTCTTCGTTTCAGGAAAGTGAAGTTATTGCTTCCGCCCGCCTTGAACAAAGTTATGCCGGGCAATTCGGCCAGTTTATTGAACCCGCGATCGAACCTCTGGGCTTTGACTGGAAAATTGGAATTGGGTTGATTACCTCATTTGCTGCCCGTGAAGTGATGGTAGGAACCCTAAATACGATCTATAGTGTGCAGGATCAGGAAAATGCCATCTCATTGCAAAAAAAGCTTCAGCGGGATGTCGACAGTGAGACCGGTGAACCCGTCTATACGATCTGGACGGCCCTGTCCCTGATGGTCTTTTTTGCTCTGGCCATGCAGTGCATGAGTACAATTGCCATTGTAAAAAGAGAAACCAATTCATGGAAATGGCCTGTTTTAATGTTTTCTTACATGACCGCACTGGCTTATCTCTGTTCTTTGATTGTTTACCAGGTAGGTTCATCCTTGAGCTAAGTAAAGAGTGAGTTTTCTTACAGACTTGCAGGAACCATCCAAAATGACCTGTCCCGGATATTTTTTTTGAACCTATTGAAATTTTAAGCGACTCTTACAATGAACAATGGCCAAAAATCAAAAAAATATCAGCAGTGAATCATTGGTTGCCCAGTACCAGCAGGGTAACAAGGATGCTTTAAAACTTTTGATTAACAGGTATCATTCCAAAATCATCTCAGCAATCACCTATTACACAAATTCAAGTATGCCGATCGATGATCTTGCCCAGGAGTGCTGGATTGATATCATTCAGAAGCTTCCGGAGTTAAACCTGAAAATCAGCTTTGAAGCATGGGCACATACAATCGCCAAAAGAAGGTCTATCGACTGGATTCGTGAACAGCAGCGAATGCGTAAAAGAGCCCAGGCTCTGAAAGCTGAAACCACAAATACCGAAGAGATGGATGAGGGTACGGATCCGGTTGATGAAATGGAAACTATCCGCACCGGGATAATGAAGCTCCCGGCCACCCAGCGAATGGTCCTCCGGATGTTTTACCTGGACAACCTGAGTTTGCTTGAAATCAGTGATGTGCTGGATGTGCCGGAAGGAACTGTAAAATCGCGGTTGTATCATGCCCGCGAAAAACTGAAGAGTATCATTAAATCAATAAATGAGGAAACACAATGAAAAAAGAAGAAATCGACAAACTGATTACAGAATCACTCAGCAAGGATGAAGCGGAATTTTACCATTCCCTGGATGGTAATGAAGGCCTTTTCGAAATGTTTCGCGGATTATACAAAGGTAAGCTTGCATGGATCACCGGCATCATGACGCTCGTGCATACTGTTATCACTGTTATTGCCTTTTATACAGGTTACCTGCTATTCACTACCGAAAATATTGCCGAAATGCTTCAGTACGGGTCCATCATGTTTATTGCATTAATATTTGGAGCCATGATTAAACTTTGGACATGGATGCAGATGAACCGGAATTCCATCCTTCGTGAAATCAGAAGGCTTGAATACCAGGTTGCCGTTTTAATGGAAAAAAAGTCAGCCCAATCATAATAGTACCGGATCTTTTCAATTAAAATGATTGCAAGGGCCGTAATTATAGGTCGGTGAACACAATCAGGGAAGGTTCTTCCGGAACCTTTCTCTTAATTCAACAATATAGATGGCAAGTTCATCACGGACTACCTTTCCGCGACTGTAAAGGTCCTGAAATGTCTTTCGATTAAGTAGTTCCTTTTCGCGAAGTTCTGTAAGAGCACTCAGCATCCGGTTTGCAGCTGCAAGGCCTCTTTTGTTGTTTGCAATATTGCCGCCAAGGCTTTCTATGTCAAAACCGAAACCAAAACCACCTGCAATTTTTGCCGGTGGAAGTATCACCGAGGCAGCGAACGCATTTAATGATTCATCTTCTAAATTGTCAAACCGGTTGTCAATCAGGTCAATTGCATCGAGTGTAAACTGCTGTGCTTTTTGGTAAAGCGGAAAGTTTTCAAAATCATCAAATTCAGACGGATCTTCGTATATAGTTCCGCGTTTCCACTTTTCACCTTCTTCAGAATCATCCACAAAAAAGTCATCCGAAAAGTTAAACGAATCTTCTTCTTCGTCCATCTCATCTGTTATATGGTCCCAGCCCATTTCGGTTGCAATCAGGCGGTTACGATCGGGGTGATCTTTGTACTTTTCCAAAAGCAGCATGTACTGCTCTGTTCGCTTGTCCGACTCCTGCATAAACTCTTCCCACCGGTGTTCATCCCAGATTTCCGGTTCATCGTTTTCATCGGATTTTCCGGGCCAATCGCTATAATCACTCATAATTCAGATCATTTTAATTGAGGTTGTAAAAGTAAGAACCAAAAAATACCAACTCCTTACAAAAAAAATTGGTATTTATTTCGATTACTACCCTTTGGATTTATGACTTCATTTGGTAAAGAGTATCAGAAATATCAAGAGAGTGAATAAATGGTTATGATTGATTTCCAGAGAATAGTGCCCATATACTTTCAACTTCAAGCCGAAAAGGCCCCTGTTGTTTATCACTGATTAAAAAGCCGTATAATCGTATTTTGGAGAGATCCGGTGAGGGGACATCTTTCAGCGGTCGTCCCCGGAAAAAGGGACGAAACCCGGACAAGGGTAGAACAACATCGATCCATCGATCTGCTTCCGTTTCAAACCGATAATCATAGGAAAAACGATGAACACCGCCGTTATCAGCCGTTCGCAGCCGGAAACAGTATCGTTTCCCATCGCCTTTGAGATGTAGCTTCAAACTCTGAAAACCTTCCAGGTTTAAGGATTCATGATTCCGTACAGAGGCAAACCCTCCGTTATTTTGAAGAGAGATAGTGCCGATAAAGACGGCGTTTCCTTTTTTATTAATCTGAAAACTGCTGTCTGACCGACCACCCATGACTCCATCATTCACAATTTCCCATTTCTGGGCGGCAAGATTGCTGAAGTCGGTAATGCATCGTTTTTTTGTTGCAGTATTTTCAGGCATATTGGTTCAGTTGATTTTCTGTTTTACATTGAAACACAAAAGTAACTGTTTCAATTCAAAACCGAGATAAGAAAGAAATTTGTTTCCTTGACTGTCTTAAGCTAAATTTTCGGTGATTCAATTGGCACATTCAATTAAATAGAAACATAATGACATATAACCGTTTCTGGTATCCTATCATTGGCTTCTTTTTTCTTTTCCTATTTGTGCTGCAAGGCTGTGATACTGAAAGCCGGGATATCACGCTCTTCTTGGAAAATGGAGATTCTGTAATTCTTCATTTAGACTTTTGGACACTGAAATCTATCTGGAATTAAATAACTTATGATGCAGAAACATAAAATTCTACTTTGGTCTATTACCGCAGCTATGGGCGGTTTTCTTTTCGGATTTGATGTGGCGGTAATATCCGGCGGGGAACAGGCAATTCAGGAGCTCTGGAATCTGAGTGATATGCTGCTTGGACAGATGGTAGCCATGGCACTCTATGGCACCATTATCGGAGCACTTTTCGGAGGAATTCCGGCGCAGAAGTATGGCCGTAAACTGACAATTATATGGATCGCCGTACTTTTTCTAATATCGGCTGCCGGCTCCGCACTTTCTCCGGATGTTTACTGGCTCATGTTTTTCCGGTTCATAGGCGGGCTCGGGGTAGGAGCTTCGTCTGTGGTTGCTCCCATCTATATCTCAGAGATTGCGCCGGCGGACAAGCGTGGACAGCTAACAGCACTTTTTCAGTTCAATATTGTGCTGGGTATTCTGATCGCCTATTTTTCAAACTATATGATCGGAACGGGGCAGGAGGGATCCTGGCG
>CAZFAJ010000098.1:0-9609 GCA_964517005.1 uncultured Balneolaceae bacterium
TGGTGAAAAAAATCAACCGTGGACTGGTTCGTTATCTTGAGAAAAACGGGAAAAAGCATATCTATCAAATCAGGGCTTAGATAAAATAAATGGTAGTCACCTTTTCAAGGATATAAACCAGCCCCTCAGGGCGGCATATCCGTAGCCCCACAGGTTCACAACGTGAATCTGTGGGGTGTAAAGAGGCCGATACCTAAATGAGCGCCATAGGCGCGGCATCATCTAAATTCAACCTCAGTCATAAAATTCAAACAGCCATCTTGCAGGGTTATGGCTATACCGCACCTATGGTGCTCCCATTTTTCATGCTCTCTATTAACCCATGGCTACCGCTGTGCAGTGACCAAGGGCTACGGATATGGCGTCCCGAAACGGGACTGTCATTATTTGAATCATTTGGTACACTTGCTTTTTAGTATCCATAGGGAGCGAAAATGCCATTCGCAGGCGGATGGGAATGGAAGGCAGAACAAGAAGCAAATCCAGTTTTTAAACTAATGGATATAGCACTAAAGAGAGTTGTTTAAAGAGTTTTGAGGTTGATTTTTAAGATTTTGCGGAAGTTGAGTTAGCAATCAAATCCCCCGCAGAGCCAGTCACTCAAGATTAATCGGGAATGTTAACGTACACCTCATCAATTCCGCTTCATCGAGCGAAAAAGGCTCAAAACGAAGATCCGTTTCGATTGCCTGCTCAAAGGCCTGCGGAATACCCGTTCGGCTCATGCGGCTTACCTGTTCGTAACTTACCACCTCACCCGACTCGCGAATGATCAGCTCAAATTCAATATCTCCCCTCATTACAACGCCATCGGTCCACTGGGGGTAAATAACCTTTGACAGGAATGCATCCATTCCACCTTCTATTTCAGGTGTTATATTCAGGTCGGAGCAGTCAGATATCAGCTTCTCATCCGAAAGATTTTTGTTATCGGTTTCGGATGTATCTGTTTCCCCGGTTGCAAGTGTATCAGGTTTTGTAGGGTCAGGTGGCTTCATAGATTCTTTTAACCGGTCGACCCTGGGTTTTACTTTGCTTGACGCATAGTTTGTATCGAGATAATTGAGTACTGAGCGGGTGCTGTCCCAGTATCCGCCCCGGAACGGATATATTTCAGAAAAATCGGGCTGCTGCAATGTGGAATCTGCAATGCTTTGCCAATAATTTATCTCCTTTTCACTCAAAGTCGTGTCCGTCATAGCACTCCTTGCTGAATCTTTTAGGGCATCCAGTCTCCTTTTTTTTGCATCCCACAAATTTTTATCCAGATACCAGCGGTCAATCTTATTTCTTGTTGATTCCTGTGAACGGGCTGCTTTCATATACTCTCTTGCTGCTTCATACAAAATCAGCGGAACCTGATCATCAGAAGCCTCATTCATTGCATATAATTGAAGATAGTTTGCCCGGGATGCAGAATCATCAAAATTATTATCTAAACCCTCCAAAATACCGGCATTTTTATTGTTTCCGGCATCTGCTCCGGAGATATCACTTTCCAATCTGCTTTGAATTCTGCGGGCAAATTCTGTTTCGGGATATTTTTCGCTCAGTTCCCTGGCATACTCAGATGCTTTTTCAAGCCTGCCGGCTTCAAGTTCGATCTCTGCAAGGCTGTAGAGTGCACCTGGTTTTATTTTTTGATTGTGTTCATTTTTCGCAACTTTTTTAAAATAAAAAGATGCACTGTCGGGCATATTAAGTGATAAAAAAAATACATTTCCAAGCCGGTAGTATTTTTCCTGCAACTCAGTTTTCATACTGTCTTGCTGCGCCTTTGTAACCGGGATATCGCTTACATCAAGCGTATATCTTCCTAAAACTGCCTCAGCTCCTCCCTCTTCAAGTCTTTCCTTACTAAGGGGATCATCCTGCTGAGCGGCCTGCCTGCTGCCTGAAACAGCCTCCTGCCGCCTCCAGTCATCAACCAACGGACGATCCCCCCAAACCATCCTGAACTGAATGCTGGCATCAGTAAGCAATCTCTGATTGCGGATATTTAAAAACCCATTATTACGAATAGCATCGGGATCAGCTGTTGTGGTTTCCGTCATTTCACTATCTACAAGGGTAAGTACATCCCGCTGATCCCTCATCCTCTTTAACTCTTCTTCACGTTCCTTCTCCAGTTTTTTCTGAAGATCATTCAGTACTGAATCCAGTTTCGCAGGCTCCATTTTACTCAGGGTTAAAAGACTGTCAATTCTCGAGATCTGCTCCTTTGTTTTTACATAGTCGCCGAAAGAAGCCGCCAGATCTCTTGCATCAAAATCTTCCGGTAACCGGTACGGATCTGCCCTCTGAACAGCTGCGGAATCGTAATAGGCAGCTGCAAGGGAGAAATCGGTTTTCTGGAACCGGTATATTTCTCCAAGGCCGTAGTAGGTTTGAGCTTTTATTACAGCATCCGGCGGATTCAGTTCATTTCTGAGGATTCGCTTGTAAAGTTCAATTGCCCGTTCTTCATCACAGCTCAGCTGATATGTACGAGCAATTTCATAATTTAACTCCGGCCGCCTGTCGATGTTCTTATCATCACGGGCCATCTCCTGAAATATAGACAGGGCCGTCTCATACTCTTCCATTTTTCTGTAAATCCGGGCTATTTTTCTATTGGAATTAAAAATCAACGTGTAGGGCGGGTGCAGGGACGGAACTTTCGAAAATGCTGTAAGAGCCTGATCAAATTCTTCAAGTTCCTCCAGTAATTGACCATACAGAAAAAATGCCCTCGCTTTTGTCCTGGAGTCTTTCAGATCGTCAACCGATTCAGCCAGATTCATCGCAGCAGTTTCCCACTCACCTCTTTCCATATAGTGTTCCGCAAGAACAGACTTTGTCTCAGCCAGAAGACCTTTTTCCCACTCTCTTCCAGCAGATAGTTCACTTTCCAGGAAAGAAATCCCTTCGTTGTAAGATTCCATCTGAAGAAGCACCAATCCCTCCCACAAGATAGCTTCCTGTTCATAGATGCCATCAGCGATTGAATTGAGCTCCTGAAATTTCTCAAGCGCAGAAAAATACTCGTTCAGGTAGTAATAACTTTTACCGATGATAGCTAAAGCAGGTTCAACAAAGCTGGATTCTTCATGTTCCCGGAGAATCTCAGCACCTCCTTCAATAGCCTTTTCAAACTCCTGTGTACCGGCTCTTCCCGGTGTTTCATGAATTCTGATCGGATAACGGGGATTAATTTCAGAAACCTGTTCCCGGTTTTTTTCAACTCCCTCTGAAAAAAACTTTTTAGTATTGTAGTGGGTGTTGTAATACGCTTTAAAATCGTTCCAGTTCTCCTTCAGGGATGTTTTACACCCGCCTGCCACAATTAAAAAGAGTGTTATATAGATAATCTTTTTCACAAATTACAAAACGATCGTTTTTTTAAAAGCTTGTACAAAAAAGGTTTTTACCCGGATTATTCGATCGTACTCACTTTCACCATATTCGTACGGCCTCTTTTGGCAATCGGCATACCTGTTGCGATGATCACACGATCACCAGTACTCACAAGACTGTTATCTTTCAGGTAATCTTCCATCATCTTCACACTCTTATCCGTGTCAAAAATCTCATCTATTTTAACGGAGTCAACTCCCCACACCAGGTTCAGTTGCCTTCGGACGATCTTGCTCTCAGTAAAAGCGATAATGGGAACACGCGGCCGGAATTTTGCAATTCTGCGGGCAGTATTACCCGAGTGCGTAATAGTACTGATGATTTTAGCATCTACATGTTCCGCTATGGTTACACATGAGTAGGCGAGGGATTCAATAATCTGCTTCTCTTTCCAGTCAGGTTTTCGATACTGCAGGTTATAGTACATAGATCCCGCTGATTTTTCCACTGAACAGATAATATTGTTCATAGCTTTTACAGCTTCAAACGGATATTTGCCGGCAGCTGTTTCACCCGACAACATAACAGCATCGGTTCCGTCCAGGACGGCATTTGCAACATCCGAACTTTCAGCACGTGTAGCCCTGGGATTATTAATCATCGAATCCAGCATTTGAGTTGCTGTAATGACAGGTTTTCCGGCCAAGCGACATTTATCAATAATCATTTTTTGAATCAGCGGAACTCTTTCACTGGCTATTTCAATACCAAGATCACCTCGTGCCACCATAATTCCATCAGTCTCTTCAATAATATCATCAATTACATCGATTGCCTCAGGTTTCTCAATCTTTGCAATCACGGCAGCATTGCTTCCCCTGGCACGAATTCTTGAAATCACTTCCTGGATATCTCCGGCAGACCTGACAAACGACATGGCAACAAAATCAACACCTGCCTCCAGTCCAAATTCAAGATCCCGGATATCTTTTTCGGTAAGTGACGACATCGAAATCCTGACTCCCGGCAGGTTTACGCCTTTTCTTGATTTTAGCATTCCACCAACAACAACCTTGGCTTTTAAATCCTGGTCAGACTTTTTTACAATCCGGAGTTCAAGTAACCCGTCATCGATCAAAATCTGGTTTCCTGCGACAGCATCTTGAGCAAGATGATCGTAATCGATAGGAATCACTTCGGTACTGCCTTCAACATTCTTAGACGTCAGTGTAACAATGGAGTTTTCTTCAACCATCTGACCGCCATCTTTCATCTCTCCGACCCTGATTTTAGGACCCTGCAAATCCATCAGCACGGGTAAGGAGTACCGGTGCTTGGCAGCCACTTCCCTGAGAAAACCAATGGAACGTTTATGATCCTCATGCGTACCGTGCGAAAAATTAATCCTTGCAACGTTCATACCCGACAAGTACAATTTTTCAATTTTTTCAAAGGTATTTGTACTTGGCCCCAACGTACATACAATTTTTGTTCTTCTGGATCCGGAAATCATAAAGTTAGTTCTGACATTAAACGTTAAAAATTAATTCTACCTGGGCTTTTACTGTCCAAATTTACAGCCGGAATAAGATTTACTGTGCACCAAAGTACGGTTAAAAAAACGCAGATACACCGTAACGATAGATCTGAAGGATTAAACCCTTACAATTTTAAACTAAAGTAGCAATCTAATCAGATGAAATTAAGCAATTTTTGGAGCTTTATGCAGTTTAATCAAGAGAAAAGATGTTATAAATTGAATATTGCTTTTAGCATAATATTTATAGTTTTTATTATTAAAAGAGAAAATATGTTATCAATCTAATCCGAATGACCAAAAAGACGAACTTTTTTAGAAATCCTGCCCTGTTTCTGTTTGGCTCAATATTAATCTTAAGTGCTTGTGCCAGATCTTCAAATCCGGATGTGGAAAGAGGCTCCATGTTTAAATTTCAGGATGGCCACCCTGAAGTTCGCCTCTCTGCAATTGGCCTCTTGAACGAAGAGGATGAAGCTGTCATCAATATTACTGCTGATGTTGTTTATGGAAGCTTGATTTTCAAATCAGATAATGACAATGAGATAACCTACGCATCGGTAACAATTGAAGTTCGGATTGTGGGTCAGGAGGGAACAGATTTCAACGACAGTTTCAGCCAGTCTTTTGAAATTGAATCCGGCAACAACAATCTGAAAGACAGCCAGGACTTTTTTACATTCGAGCGTGATGTGGAAGTAATTCCCGGTGATTACAAAGTGTTTCTGGCGGTACTTGACAACACTTCCGGGAAGCAAACCGTGAGAGAGTCCGGTACTTTTATTCCCGATCCTGAAGAACCGGTCGTGAACGTTACCTCCGTTCGAATGCTCGGTAAAAATATCGAAGAAGAGAATAAATTTTTACCTATCACAACTTACGATGTGCCCTCCCGGATCGACAGCCTGCAACTGATCTTCCAGGTGACTAATAATACACTTGAAGATCCGCTTACTATTCGTACGCGAGTTATAAAATTCCGGTCTGATTCGACCATTGCCCGTCCAATGAATTACAACAATTACAATGTATCGAGTATTCAATATAAAGGCATGGATTATAACAGGTTTGATGAGATAGATTCTTCCATCCGGAGACTTGACCAGGCCGGAAGTGTATTAATCGAATTTAATTACGCACGATTTGGCCGCGGCAACTACCGCTTTGAGGTCGAAACCGAACGCGAGGGTGAGGAACCTGTGACAAAGGCGCGGGATTTCAGTATCAAAAGTGAGAATTATCCCACTGTGAAAAATGCTCACGAGCTGGCCCGCCCCCTCTTTTACCTGATGGACGAAAAAGAGTATGAAAAATTGGTGAAAATTGAAGATGCCGATTCGCTGAAAGAAGCTATCGACAGGTTTTGGCTCAGCAATGTAAAAAGCGTATCGGATGCCAAAAGTGTAATTGAGCTCTATTATGAACGGGTTGAAGAAGCAAACAAACAGTTCTCGAATTTCAAGGAGGGCTGGAAAACAGACACCGGAATGATCTACATTTTATTCGGTCCGCCCTGGTTTGTTGAAACCAGCGTAAACCAGATGTTATGGTCATATTCGTATGACAGAAGCGACCCGCGTTACAACTACTTCTTTGAGCGGCCCAAAATGCCAAACGAGTTTTTTCCTTTTGATAACTATTTGCTGGAAAGAAATCAGCAGTACTTTAATGTCCAATACCAGCAAATCCAGCGCTGGCTGAGCGGTGATATTTTGAGAAGAGGGATTTAAACAAAATTTTAAGAACTGTAATTGTATTAATTGTATAACATTACCGTACACAATTACGTTTTTAATATCAAGTTGGACTAAACATCGATGTATGGCCATGATTTTTAGATACACATTTTTTATTCTTCTTCTCTCCTTTATTCCAATAAATGCGCAAGCCATTCAGGGCGATTTAGCTGATCTGCA
This sequence comes from uncultured Balneolaceae bacterium, assembly GCA_964517005.1. Taxonomy (GTDB): domain Bacteria; phylum Bacteroidota; class Rhodothermia; order Balneolales; family Balneolaceae; genus CAYVBJ01. The sequence continues at coordinate 6,790 of CAZFAJ010000098.1, forward strand.
TGTAAATGAAAAAACCCCGTATCAGGAAGGACTTGAAAGAATAGAGATGGGGGATATTGAAACTGCGCTTGACTATTGGTTCCATCTCAGCCGCAATAATCAAGATCCTGCCTTTATAGATCCCAGGATCGGTATCAAGTACCTTGAGACTGTTACCGAATATGAAATGTTTGATTATTACGAGAAAGCAAATAATGTCTATTTCTGGTCCATTAACACAAATCAGCTTCAAAAATATGAAGACTTTTTGGAAGAAGAGCTGGAGAGACTGCGGCCACTGATGGAACGCGAAATGTACCGTGAGTTAAAAAAAGCACTGGATAACAATGAACATCAAATATTCCAAAAGAAACTAAAGGGATTTTGGGTTTTAAATGATCCAACGCCTGATTCTGAATACAATGAAAGATTACTCGAGCACTGGGAGCGAATCTCTTATGCGAAAGACAATTTTACCCGTGCAAAGAATACAGTATATAATACAGACGAACGAGCTATAACTTTTATTAAATATGGACCCCCTGATCATTTAGATAGTGGTGTTATCTCTTTTCAGTTCAACGCTATTGCAGGATTTATCCGAGAAATTGAAGATTTCAGAACTGCCAGAAATGAAGGTGCCAGAAACAGGTTGAACAGCCAGATTGAGTTTAGAACCGACGTGAATGATGTCGCCCAAAATGTGGTATCACACTTTCCTAATCCCGATTATGAAATCTGGCATTATTATGATATGGAAGCGAATAATTCTGACGATAAATTAATGTTTATTTTTGGCCAGGACGGAAATTCAAGACAGTTCGGGCTGCGAAAATCACTGGAAGAATTTCTTCCAAACAGCACATTTCGGACCCAAACATTTAGAAACGAATCTGCAATACCCCCGTCAATTTATTTGCAGCTCTTTATGTATGACAGAATGTCAATTGTAGACAAATATTTTGATGAGGCCTATATGGAGATTCAAAGAAAAATATTTTCACTGAATTACAATCTGACCAAACGATCATCAACTTTGTTCAAAACAGAAAACGAATCTAAACTGACCAGTCTGAATTATACAGATATTCAGCATGAATCGTCCATCATTGATGAAATGGCTGAACTTGGGGTTAATTATAAGCACTACCTGTTTTATGACACAGAAAAAAAGACGCCATACTACAGAACCGTTATACAGGCAAAACCAAAAGATCAAATAGCCTATTATCTTATGAATCCTGACATTGATTATCCAGCAAAAAGCCTCGATCTGTTCTTTGAGGTAAATTCCTATGATGATCAGTGGAACGAAACGTTCAGGAATAGTACATTCTATCATTTCAATTCAGATAAACTGTTTAATTTACCTGATAATGTAATTGCTTACCTGGATCACTATTTAACATCGGAAACAAACGAAACCGTTATCAACACCAAGCTGGAAAATACGGATCCTGAAATTACCAGGATTGGGCCTCTGAAGAGAGAAATATTTGCCGTAAACAAACAGGTGGTTGATTTAGATCCTGTCGATGAAAACAAGTTCTCTGATTTTTCGGTGAGTGATATGATTTTAGGGTACAGCAGGGAAAATATGTCACTAAACTATAATACGATTGGTTTTGGATATGAACCGGATTACAATTTACCATACGGAAGTAATATCGTTATCAATTTTGAAGTCTATAATATATCGAAAGCAGGTACTATGTATCCGTTTACGCTCGAATATGATATACTATCAAAGAATGGCCTGTTACGTTCATTCGTTGGCAACGGCACTACAGAAGAATCCACAAATATTATTGAATTCGTTTCAGGTGAACCACACTTCTCTGAAGTTCTGGAAATTGAGATTCCGCCTCTTGATTCCGGTAAATATGAGCTTCTATTAAAATTCCATGAAACAGAAACCGGCAAAACAATTGATAAAAAGCTGGAATTTAGTATAGCTGAATGATCTAACCCGGCAACTTGGTAGTGACATATTTTAATAATCAATTAAAACAGGCAGTCTGTTTTAATTAACTGTTATTATTGGTCAAAATTGATAGTACTTACAAAATAATTACAGGTACAATATCATTTTGAGGTGCTGATTGCGGATGCAGTCAAGATGCGTGGCTTCTTTTGTTTACATTTGTTTTCTCAAACACTTTTGTGTGAAGGCACAAGTGAAAATCTATTCTCAAAGTTTTACAGAAACTACCCCGGCGACCGGGGTAAAATATGATTAGCCCCGACACGCATATCAAGGATTTTATAAGGGTATTTAATTTTCGTTTAATTTTTTCATCCATCAAGTGATAGACCCGCCAATGTCCGGGTACAGGAACAAGAAAGTTCTTCAGAGTAATGTCAAACTTGTGATTCACCTTGAACTGTTTCGGATGCAAAAAAAGCATGCAGTCCGCCTGACGGACGATCAATCTTGTAACCCCGGAATTTGATTCCGGGGATTGGAGACAACCAGTTAAAAGCAAGTGCCGTCAGGTACGGACGATCCCAAAATTTCGAGGGTATTGCTTTCAGTAGAAATCGTTCGTGCCTCCGGCACTTTCCCTGTTATGCGGCCGGCTATTCCCAGGGATGAATCCCTGGGTTACAATATGTACCGTGCCAAAAGGCACTTGGAGATAGTTGGATGACTAAAATAAATAATATCGATAAAATCCTTGACATGCGTGTCGGGGCTAATCATATTCGATCCACCACAGGTGGATCAGGTGTTTGAAGATTTTCCTGTACTCTTTCTCCAGCACCTCAAAATAAAAACGTGCCGAAATCTCATCGTTCACAACTTGATTTAGGAAAAACCTACACAGGCATCAACAATAT
>CAZFAJ010000099.1:0-9445 GCA_964517005.1 uncultured Balneolaceae bacterium
AGCCAATTCCCAGGGAGTGAACTTTTAATTGGAGCATCAGGCGGGAGATATTTTTAGGAACAGGATCACCAACGCCTACTGCATGTGAGAGAATTAGGTTTCGCTGAAGCTGAAGCAATTGAGAGTCGCTTACTCTTTTTGTGGCAAGCGCACCAAATCCTGTATTGATGCCGTAATAGGCACGGCCATCTTTTAATGCATTTTCAACAACTTTTCTCGAATCCAGAAGCTTTTGGGGGTCAGATTTCAACTCTTCAATACGTTCCGCCAGGTCATCAAACAAATTGGATATTGTTATATTCACAGCTATTTCTTTTTTTCAAATTTAAAATTGGAAAGCATATAAAGAACGTATAAAAGTAATAGATATCTCAAAAATCCAACTTAAAAGTTAACAGAAAAAAAGAAGAGTTATTTTGGTATTGGCTGTACCAAATTTGGATTGTTGTTGGAGAGATCGTTAACCTTTTTGCTTACCCGGTGAACGGTCATTTCAGTCAAGAGGAAAAGTTGGTCGGCCTGCACAAGTATATCCTCTTGTTCTTCCGGTTTTGCAAGCCAGGCTCTTGCAAGCGCAGAGGTAAAAAGTAACGGCATTGTGTCGGTAATAGGCTGTAACAGGGCATTCGCTTGTGTAGTTATTACAGAACATTGCAGCTTGCCGTTTTCTGTTTCAGAGGTCACTATACCTGCGATCGCCATAACCGGATCATTCAGCATACGGACAAAAAACGGCTGACTCTTTTGATCATCCATTTTCCATATATAAAAACCGGATACCGGAATAATGCAGGCACTGTAATCTTTTGTGCCCAATTTACTCTTTGCTTCTTCGATGGTTAAATTGTGAGTTCCTGTTTGTGACGGATCATCAGAATTAATTCCCCATCGGGCACGAACAATCTTTACCTGGTTATCATCTGAGTTTAGTAAAACCGGAATTTCCTGTGCAGGTGCCAGGTTATAATGCGGCTCAAAAATTGTCTCCTTTCCTGTAATGAAATTAAAAAACTCTTCAAATTCCTCTTTCTTTGCAAAAAAAGCCAGTCGGTTTGTCATAATATGCACATTTGTTTTTCAGTTATAACACTACATGGTAATTGAAAATTCAATTCGTTAAAACAACTTTTTATAAAATGAAGTAAAATCTGAAGCTATTCAGATAATTAAATTTTTTTTGATTGAAGAGTTTCAATATGTTTATGAATTGATAAAAGAACAGAAGTAAGTGTAATTCAAATTATGTTCTTTATGTTATTATCGCGAAATAGTTGACTCTTAGCTGATGTTGTTCAGAGTACAGTTTTGTATATTTCGCACCTGTTAATTGAAATATTTATGATATAAATGAAGAGGTAGAAACATTGTCATTTAATAAGTATCGACTTTCATCGAATATATTAAAAGGATTGAAAGACCTGAAAATTGACAAACCCTCTCCCAAACACCGAAAAATATTAGATGCCGTTGACTCCGGTTCAGATTTGGTTATTAATACCAATGCAAAAGAGAAACCCGAGATTGGGTATTTGCTTAAGATTTTAAATGAAATTGCAGTATCTGAACGCAGAACCGGAACGAAAGCAATTATTATTTCAAATGATGCTGAACGTGCGCAGCAATTGGATGAGTGGATTTGGGCAGTTGGTTATCATGCAAAAATTGAAAGTGCAAATATAAGTATTGAAGGAGACCCGGATGAACAGATGAAACTGTTGAGTTCAGGCCCGCCTATAGTTGTGGCAACTCCTGAGAGACTTGCTTCTTTACTTGAAGAAGGCCGCTATATTTTTCGTGAAGTACATTTGATGGTCATTGATCAGGCAGACCAAATAGAAAACTGGGATGTAATTAATATAATTACAAAAAGAATTATAGGAAAATGTCAGAGAATATTTACTGCAGAAAAGGACAGTAAAGAGCTCAGAGACGCTGAAAAAAAATATTTAACAGATCCGGATTTAATTACTCAGACAAAAAAGAAACCTGAAAAGCAGGCAATCACGCCGGATTTGACTCAATATTATATAAATGTGCCGCCCAGATCTAAGATTTCAACGCTGATGGCACATCTTAAGAAGTCATCAGCTGAACCGGTCGTAATATTTACCGCTTCGAAACGAACTGCCGACCGGCTCTATAAAATATTGAGAAAAGGCAACTTGCGTGCAGTAAGCATACATCCGGCGCTCAACGAAAGTACACTTAAGGAAAGATTTGAAAGATTTTCCTCAAATAACGTTCAGCATTTGATAGCAGGTGAGTTTTCAGCAAATGATCTGGATATCAATAATGTTGCCCAGGTAATCAATTACGACGTTCCTGAAGATGTAGATGAGTATAAACTGCGTGCAGAGCTTGTGGGTGATGGAAAAGCGGCGAAATTGCTTTCACTTGTTTCCAAACAGGATAAAAGTGACATCAAAACCATTTGCAATGATCTGGGTTATGCACCCGAAGAAATACCTCTTCCCGAACAGGTAAAACAGAAAAAGAACGGCAGAGGAAAATCTAAAAAAAGTAAAAGCAAGAATAAGCCCCGGCGTGGCAAGTACAATAAACACAAAAGGGAGAAGAAGAAAACTCTTACGGAGTTGCCTCGCCCTACCTATGATAAGCTAAGTGGCGGCAGAAGCGGAAAAAAAGATGAAGAAGAGGAGAAATCAGGTATTATAGGGTTTATCAAAAAACTTTTTAAATGATTCTCAGGATATTTTCCGATAAAATTATTTCCGGACGTGTATGACGTAACATTCACATCCGGAAATCTTTTAGAGGTTTACTACTTCTTTCTTATTTGTCAGAAGGGATTCCTTAATTGATTTGAAAGCTTTCAGCGTTTTATGGATATGCTCATCAGTATGTTTCGCAGTTGGAATCAGCCTTATTAAAACAACACCCCTCGGAACAACAGGGTAAGCTACACCACTGACAAAAACACCGTGATTTTCGCGCATATCCCGCATAATTGTTGTACAGAGCCCGGTACTGCCCTGTGTTAAAACAGGTGTAACCGGACTTTCGGAAGGAAGCACATTAAATCCAAGATCTGTCAAGCCTTCACGAAGTTTATGGGTAATATCCCACAATTTTTCGCGCCATTCCGTATGTTTGCGGATGAGTTTTATTCTTTCGTGAGCCGATACCACGATAGGCATAGGCAGTGATTTGGCAAAAATCTGGCTTCTTGTGTTTGCCTTTAAAAATTCAATTACTCTGGGTTCAGTGGCAACAAAAGCACCAATTAAAGCTACGGATTTCGCAAATGTACCAAAATAGATATCTATTCCATCCTGGCAGCCAAGGTGAGTTCCGGTTCCTGATCCGTCGTGGCCCATTGTGCCAAGCCCGTGAGCATCATCAACAAGCAGCCTGAACGGATATTTCTCCTTAAGAGCTATAATTTCTTTTAGTTTGCCCAGATCTCCTGTCATGCCAAAAACACCTTCTGTGACCACTAAAACAGAGGAGTTTTCCCCTTTTCTTCTGAAGGCACGATCGAGTTGTTTTTCCAGGCTGTCAATGTCATTGTGTTTAAAGACAGATTTATCGGACATGGCCAGTTGCTTTCCATCCACAATACATGCATGACTCAATTCATCATAAATCAAATAGTCGTTTCGATCCACCAGGGCATGAATCACACTCATGATACCCTGGTATCCGTAGTTAAGTAGCAGAGCTTCCGGCTTCTTTACAAAATCAGCCAATTCGGTTTCAAGTTCCTCATGTTTGGTTGAATTACCTGTCATAAGCCTTGCACCCATTGGGGCGCTGAAACCGTATTCACGAGAAGCTTCCTCGTCAACTTTACGAATTTGCGGATGATTTCCTATGCCAAGATAATCATTTACACTCCAGACAATTACATCTTTTCCCTGGAACTTCATTTCCGGGCCAATAGGCCCTTCAAGTCTGGGAAAAGTATAATAGCCATATCCGTCTGAAGTAAATTCCCCGAGCGGCCCTGGCCGGCCTTCAAGCTTGTCAAATAAATCCATAAATGAAATTAATTAATCAAATAATTTAGAAACTCAAGATGAACCAAAAACTGATATGTTGCATCCATAAGTGTCACCGAAAAGATTTAAAACCACAAAAAGGTAAGCAAATTGTTCAGTAAGTAAAAATTTGTATTAAGTAAATGTAAATACACAGTTGTCTTTTTAATAGGCTTTTAAAACCTTGAATCTGTACTGTAACAGGTAAAATTACTATAAAAGCTGACAAGTAAATGATTTACAATTTTCCGGATTTTTCTGTAAGTATTTAATTGTGAAAATAGGTTCCAAGCCCTCCAGTAAATATGAGCCAGCCATAAAGTGTGTGTTCAACTGTTACCGTAAGGAGCGACCCGGTTTTTGTATAGGTTTCTGTAAACAGGTATCCGCCGGCAAGGCCTTGGTATCTGTGAAACAAAAAAACGCGGTAAATCACCTCTTGTGGTAAAACAGACAGCATTGGATAGAGTAAAAGCGAGGAACAGCAAGAAAAATTCAATCCAGCGTATCACTTTAAATCTCAGCGGATTTTGATTATCTCCCAAACCTGAGAATAAAAAGGCCATTATTAATATCACTTACAAGTACTTTATTACCCGAGAACCACGGATAATTTGACCATAGACCTGCAAAAACAGGCTCATTGTTGTCTGGCGTTGTATCAAAAAACCCGAGTTCCCGAAAAGTTTCAGGCGAGCGTCCTGAAATATCCAGAATTCTAAGGCCTGAAGTATAGTTTGCCTGGTAAGCCAGATTATCATAAACGTAAAGGTTGTGATCAACTGAATTGGTTTGATGCTGATAAAAACCGGCCATTTCGGGGTTTTCGAGATCTTCAAGATCCCACACATACGTACGGGTGTTGTGATGGTTACTTCGTTCATCCAGTTCGTCATTCATAAAAAAGAATGCATGATCTTCTGAAAGCCATCCCTGGTGTGAATACTGATTGCCATCATATCCCAACACAGCAACCGTTTCGGGTGCGGATTTATCGGTTACATCACTGATCAGAAATTTACGCTCGCTTGAACTGAAACAGAGTTCACGGCCCCGGAAGCGGGCATCGGGGCCTCCATAAGTGACGCATTGCGTATCGTGAATGTATCCATCCTGGATCACGCCTCCTGCATCAGGCTCAACATGGCAGCCGGCAAACTCCGGCTGCAGCGGGTTGTTGAGATCTACAATATGCAGACCGCCTGCCTCTGCACAGATTTCACCTGTTGTTGTTCCAACTACATAAGCAAAGCCCGACTCTTCGTTGACGGCAACATTGTGTGCGTTGCCAATTTTATCGTAAAGCACATCGTGTGTAAAAGTTGCAGGGATTGAATCCACATCCCGGATTCTTTCAAGATCAAATATCTGCATACCGTGAGTTCGCTCTTCACTCACTACAAGCATGAAGCTGCCATAAACCTTAATATCACGCCAGGCTGAAGTCTCTTTGAATCCTCCTGCCTCTTCATCATGCAGGGGAACCGGATCCGCGAGTCCTTGTGAAGATGACTCTGTAGCTTCCTGTAATTTTCCAATAACAACCGGGTTTGCGGGATCGGTAACTTCAACAATACTAACACCGTCAATCAACCCCACCAGGGCATATTCTTTTGAAGTTTCGGGGTCAGTCCATCCCCAAAGATCATTTCCCCTGGTGCCATTCATCTGTTCGAGTGTTACATGTGCATAAAGGCCAACCTCATTACAGGGAAACTGATCAAGAACCATTCCGTCGTTACATGCGGCAAAGGGCGGTTCTGATTCTCCCGGATCGGAACTGCACCCGTTTAGCAGGAAGACTAATACAAGGATAGATAGAAGACGTACAGTTTTTTTCATACTCTTTTTTCTTTTGAATCGTTATGTAAACGTAAAAATTGTTGTTTTTATTTGATTTCTATTACATTTATCACATCTTAAAAACAATTTATTAGCAGTAAAAGACAAATACAGGTTTATGAGTGAACAGAATAAGTTTAAAAAGATGCTGGAAAATCCGACAAAATACCAACAGAAAGCAATATACGATGCAAAAGAGAAAGCATGTAAAGATGCCATGAAATCCAGTAAATCAAAAAATCCTCACAATAAAGGATCGAATTTGGCTGAATTGTGGGATTTTATCTATGAAGAGTACTATCAAATACAATAAATTCAAATCCTGAATAACCGAGTAAGTCACAGGTTCTTTGGTTGATCCGTATCCAGTTTCTTGCTTTCGTGTGATGAGCAATACCAACAGCGGCCTGTTCAAACGTATCCCTGAAACGGTTCCGGCTCTCATTCAGGTCATTAATAGCATTTCCAAGATACGTGTTATTGGTTTGAATCAGAATCAATGGATTCCATACTTAATTCAGCAAGTCTTTGCCCCGCTTGCTTGATAGGTATCGAGACAGCATTTGCGCCAACTTCCCGCATTGCCCTCGCTTCATCCTCCCGCATGGTAATCACATAGATAACTCCATTGTAACCGATATTTCTCAAAACCTTTGTAGCGTTAGTTTTTGCCTGTTGGTTTCCCATTGCAATCATCACAGATTTAAGGTTGTCTATGTCTGTATTGCCCCAAAGTTCTGTATCCTGTGTATCACCATATACAACACGTCGTCCTTTCTTAAGATTTCGTTCAATTCGATCGGGGTCAATATCCATTCCAACTACCTTTTTATCTTCTTTTTTTAGCCTGTCATAAGCGGCCTGACCCGCATTTCCCATACCTATAATCAGGTATTCGGCAGATCCCAGGGAGATTGTATCCTTGTCGCGATGTTTTACATCTTTTTCGAATTTAATTAAAAAGCCCTCAAGTTTTTTCCAGATAGCTTCTTCATTTATAAAAACGGGTGCATTTAAAGCGTATGAGATGGCTGTGATCAATCCTAATACAACCATCATACTTTGTGGCAAATATCCGTTAGATGTAGCTACCACGCCGGCAATCAAAGTGAATTCACTGTAGGCTGTGAGAGCTACCGTAGATAAATATCCTGTTCTGGCACGCAGACGGAAAAACATGAACAGAAGATAAAACAGAATGGATTTCAGGGGCAACAGCAGAAGAATGACTCCAATGAAAATAAAATCTGATACGGGCGGAAATCCGGAAAGTCCTATCTCGAGGAAAAATCCTACAAGAAATGCTTCTTTTACACCCCAAAGCTTTTTCCCGATTACATCTCCACGCTGGTCTGTCGCAAGCAACATCCCCACCACCAGCGCACCCAGTTCACCGGAGAGGTTAAACTGTTCAAATAGAGTAGCGCCTCCAATAGAGAGAACCAGGCCCAGCAGAAGCAGAAGTTCATTCTCATGTATGTAATCAAGTAATTTTGAAAGAGCAGGCCTTAATAGGGGCAGCAGAAAAAGTGAAAATGCCCAAATGCCCGGTACTCCTCCACCGGTTACAGCAATAATCCCTATTGCAACTAAATCCTGTATAATCAGTATTCCTATTGATATCCGCCCATATAACGCACCCAGCTCATTTCTGTCCTCAAGATTTTTGGCTGCAAGAACCGTACTCGAAAACCCTAAAACAACTGCTATGATAGCTGATGCCGTTGGATCGAAGCCGAAAAAGAGGGTCACCGGAAAAAATATGGCAGTAGATATAATCAAATGCGTAATACCGACACCCAGTACGTCTATTCGTAAAATATTTTTAATACGGATATGCAAGCCTACAGTAAAAAGCAGAAACAGAACACCAATATGAGCAATCTCATGAAGAAGGTCACCGGCTTCGTATCCGTAAATAGAAAGCAAGAGTCCGGCAATCAGGTAACCTACGAGTGGGGGCAGCCTGAACCTGGAAACAGCAAATCCGAGTAAAAATGCAAAACCGATCCAAATGATATCCATAGAATATTGAGAACTTTTATTAAAAAGTTTTGACAAAATACTCAATTTAGAGTTCAAAATTTTGAATTCTGAATTCTGAATTCTGAATTCTATCTTTGAACTTAATTATCGGTCCCAAGCCATAGCAATAATTAATAAGTATCAATTCAAAAACGTACAATGAACATATTTGCAATTATTATTCTTGTGACACTACTGACAGGCTTTATTCTGGATCTTGTGTCGGATTATCTTAATCTGAAGTCTCTGAAAAAGGAGCTCCCGGAAGAATTCAAGAATGTGTATGATGAAGATACATACGCTAAATCTCAGGAATACACACGCGTGAATACGAAATTCGGTTTTATAACCGGCACATTTGACCTGGCTGTTTTACTCGTTTTTTGGTTTGCCGGAGGTTTTAACTGGCTCGATCAATGGGTCAGATCCTGGGATCTGCATATGATTTGGACAGGGCTCTGTTTTATAGGAATGCTATTGATCTTTAAAATGGTACTCTCACTTCCGTTTTCAATTTACAGTACCTTTGTGATTGAAGAGCGCTTCGGGTTTAATAAAACTGACGCCAAAACTTTCGTTTTGGACCGTCTCAAAGGGTTGTTTCTGTCAGTTTTGATTGGAGGGCCACTGCTTGCCGGGCTTATCGCTTTTTTTGCATATGGTGGAACCTGGGCCTGGGTTTATGCCTGGATTGCCGTTACACTGTTTTCACTGATCATGCAGTATGTTGCCCCGACCTGGATCATGCCTCTTTTTAATAAATTCGAACCGCTTGAGGATGGTGAACTGAGACAGGCCATTGAGGAGTACGCCGAAAAAGTAAACTTCCCGCTGCAGGGTATTTATGTGATGGACGGTTCCAAAAGGTCATCCAAGTCGAACGCTTTTTTTACAGGGTTTGGTAAAAATAAACGGATTGCACTCTTCGATACCCTGATTGAAAATCATACAACTGAGGAACTGGTGGCTGTTCTGGCTCATGAAATCGGCCATTACAAGAAAAAACACATTGTGAAAAATATGGCCATCAGCACATTGCATACTGGTGTGATGTTTGCCCTTTTATCCATTTTTCTAAATGTACCGGGCCTTTTTGAAGCATTCTATATGGAGGAGATGAGTGTTTATGCCGGACTCGTTTTCTTTGGATTGCTCTATTCTCCTGTAGAGATGATTCTCGGTTTCTTTATGCAAAAGCTGAGCCGCAAACATGAGTATGAAGCGGATGAATTTGCAGCCGGTACCGTAGAGAACCGGGAGTGGATGGTTGATGTGCTCAAGAAATTATCGAAGGATAATCTGTCTAACCTTACACCACATCCGTTTTATGTGAAAATGAATTATTCGCATCCGCCGGTGCTGAAAAGAATCCGGGCAATCAGAGCCAGTTAGATTGAATTCCGCGAAATGGGAATGTAGTGCCACGATCATTAATAAAATTTTTAACGGACGATGAAAATACTGGCGAGGTTACTGCCCTTACGGTGGCTTGCCGCTCCTTTTCCCGGGGATAAATCCCCGTACCTGTTTAGCGGTTCGAATCAAACAATCTGACAGCACCAACCGGATCTGTCAGC
>CAZFAJ010000100.1:0-1954 GCA_964517005.1 uncultured Balneolaceae bacterium
TAGGTCTCATCCGGGTCAACGTCTTTTTCGACCAATACTTTTGCATCGCTTGCAAACAAAACGAACATGGTGATGGCAGATATGATTGGGGCAATAGTTGTAAGAAAAACAGTTCCGGCTACGCCGATGGTGAGCTGACTCTGGAAGAGTGTTTTTCCATTTTTGTTTTTGATGATCACTCTTCTTGCATTTCCTTCCCGGATTAATTTTTTAACCTGGGAGATGATTTCATTTACGGTTCCCTGGATCTCTTCAAGAATGGGTTTTTGTTTCGTTTTCATAATTTTATTCATCTGAATTTAAATTATAACTGTAAGGATTTATCTCTTTTATGTTCATACTACGTAAACAAGAACATAAAGATTCAGAAAGATGCTATCGAGAGTATATTGTGCTTCAACCATCGGTGTAGATGCAAGGTTAATTGAAGTGGAAGTTAACATGAGCGGGGGCGTTCCGAAGTATTATCTTGTCGGGCTGCCTGATCGTGCAGTAAGTGAATCAAAGGACCGGATTCATGCTGCACTGAAAAATGCGGGAGCTCACTTTCCGCGGGGAAGAATAACGGTAAACCTGGCTCCGGCTGATTTACCCAAAGAGGGAAGCAGTTTTGACCTGCCGATTGCACTGGGGCTTCTGGCGGTATCAGGACAAATTGACCCGGATAAACTGAAAAGCAGCCTGGTTTTGGGCGAACTTGCACTGGACGGCCAGCTTCGTCCGGTGAAAGGGGTTCTTCCAAAAGCAGTTGAGGCACGAAACAGGGGATTGGAATACCTGGTGGTTCCGGCGCAAAATGCCCCCGAAGCGGCAGTTGTTGACGGCCTCAAGGTGATGGCGTTTCAAAAAGTGGAAGAGGTGATGCAGTGGTTTGATAACAGCGCATCAGCAGAACCGGTTACCGTTGATATTGATAAGGTTTTTCATCAAAACGGACAGGCGGAAATCCTGGACTTCAGTGATGTGCGCGGCCAGGAATCGGTGAAACGGGCACTTGAGGTGGCCGCTGCAGGAGGACATAACGCAATCATGGTTGGCCCGCCGGGATCAGGAAAAACCATGATGGCGAGAAGAATCCCGACAATTCTGCCGCCGCTCACGCTAGATGAAGCCCTTGAAACGACCAAAATACACTCTGTCGCAGGTATTCTGTCTGCAGGAAAAGCACTGGTTACCCACCGGCCCTTCCGGTCACCTCATCACACTGTTTCGGATGTGGCACTTGTGGGTGGAGGAAGCATCCCGATGCCGGGCGAAATATCCATGGCTCATAACGGCGTACTGTTTCTGGATGAGCTTCCCGAATTTAAGAGAAGTGCACTTGAGGTGATGCGTCAGCCGCTTGAAGATGGTTTCGTGAGCATCTCGCGGGCGAGAATGAGTGTCAGTTATCCAAGCCGGATTATGCTTGTGGCTTCCATGAATCCATCGCCTTCGGGCGACTGGTACGATGCTGCTGAACCGGAGGGTACAACCCCGATTCAAATGCAGCGCTATCTGGGCAAGATAAGCGGCCCTCTGCTGGACAGAATTGATTTGCATATCGATGTTGAAAAAGTCAGTTATGAAGAGCTTTCATCAAAAGCAAAAGGTGAATCTTCATCCGATATCCGAAAACGGGTGATTGAGGCCAGGAAAATTCAGACACGCAGATTTATGGGCATGCAGAATGTTTACTGCAATGCCCAGATGAGCACCAAGCAGGCGAGGAAAGTGTGTCGAATCGATGAATCGGGTGCGGCCATGATGAAAAAAGCGATGAATTCAATTGGTCTTTCTGCGCGTGCTTACGATCGGATTTTGAAAGTAGCACGAACCATCGCAGACCTGGATTTTTCGGAAGAGATCAAAACACACCATATGGCCGAATCAATACAATACCGCAACCTGGATCGTGAAGGGTGGCTGGGGTGAACCAATGGTGTACGAGCGGACGCTCGCACCATTGGTTGGG
>CAZFAJ010000100.1:2054-9209 GCA_964517005.1 uncultured Balneolaceae bacterium
GGCAGGTATCGCGGATTAATAAGAATTAATGGAACATCTTCGGGAAAGTGTCGTAATTAATGACAGACAGGACAAAGATTAATTACAGTACGGTAACATGGAACAAAGAGAATATACTACATATTGGAAAGGTGCCTGGGTGATGACCCTGCCTTTCTTGTTCTTGCTCATATACCTTTTTATATAAGCCGGCAAAACTAAAGGCGGTTCCAGAAAAAATCGGGAATCAGTTTGAATATCCAGGCCATCAGCCGCCATCTTTTTGTGATGTAAGCGATGTTTTTCTTTTTCTCTATCGCTTTTAAGATTTGCCGGGACGCCTTTTCTGTTGATGCCACCCAGAATAAATTTTCATTCCCCTCCGTCATTTCGCTCTCTACAAAGCCCGGTTTGATATCGGTAATTGTAATTTCAGAGTCCGATCTTTTTGCTTTTTGCCGGTATCCCTGCATGTAAAGCGAAATAAACGATTTGGATGCATTGTAAACCGCTGAGCGTCCGTAGCCAAATAGTGCAGCAACAGAAGAAATTCCCGCGATCTGGCCATGTCCCTGTTTTTCAAAATAATCATACGCTTCCTTAAACAACTGTATAAAACCTGATACATTTACATTAATAACCTTTTGCTCAACACTCAGTTGGTCTGACCCGCCAAAGTTAGATATTCCTGCATTCAGTATAATGATATCCATTCCGCCCATTTCTTCGATGAGTGAACGCAGGCCTTCTCTTGACTCCTTGTGTTTTGTGACATCCATCCTGATATAAAAGATATTTTCACCCAGCTCATCTTTCAGTGAACGCAATCTTTTCTCACGCCGCCCGGTAATACCGACACGATACCCTTTTTGGATGCATACCCTGGCAAGGCCTTCCCCGATTCCGGATGTGGCACCTATGATGATAATGTTTTTGCTCATTTATCTGAATCTGCGAATAAATTTTAAAAGAGTCTGAATTTAAACAACGTATCAGACTTTTGGTATCATTCAGGTTGAACTATTCTAAAATGCAGTAAGATGTAGAGTGCCTACCGCCACCGAATCCAACCGGTATCCTCAAACCCGAACCCGAATTCATCCGGATGCAAAATCTCAGCGAGAATTTCAGCAGAATCAGCCAATCTTGGTCCGGGACGGTTGAAGTAGTTGTGGCCGTCAAGTATATAAACGGAGTTATTCTGCACTGCTGTCAGGCTGTTCCAACCGGCTTTAGTGGTTAATGAATCTATCTCTTTCATTGTTTGCTCGACTGTGTATCCACAGGGGATAATCAGAAGAACCTCGGGATCAGATTTCAGAATACTCTGCCAATCGACCGCGGGAGAGTGTTCACCAACATCCGATAAAAGATTTCGGCCACTTGCAATATCAATGAGTTCCGGCATCCAGTTTCCTGCTGTCATCAGGGGATCCATCCATTCAATGGCTGCAACAGAAGGTATTTTCGTATTCTGTACTCTCTGCCGGATATTTTCGAACCGATAATTCATATCTGCAACCAGCTCATCTCCTTTTTGAGGAACTCCTAATTCCCGGGCCACCGTGCGAAAAGAATCTCTCACACCATCGAGATCAGCAGGAGATACAGAGATGACGGTGGTATCATCTCCCAGCCAGGTTTTAACGGCATGATCTACTTCCGAAAAAGAAACTGCACAGACTTCACAGTGATCCTGGGTAAGTATTACATCAGGTTTAAGCGAACGAAGTTTTTCTTCATCAACGCGATAGACAGATAAACCTTCCCGAAGAAGTTCATTTACTGATTGGTTAATATCTGTACTTTTTGTCTCTTCAGAGATTTTAAATTTTGGTTCTGAACAGACCGGCAACATTTGTGCTGTTTCCGGAAAATCACATTCATGTGATCGTCCCACAAGATTTTTTTCAAATCCCAATGCAACCGCGATTTCAGTCAGGCTGGGAAGCAGTGAAACAATTCGCAGACTGCTGCGGGCAACCATAATGTCAGGATTGTGATTTCACGATAGAAAATGTTGGGTACCTGTATTTGGCATATTCAAATGCTCCGAACAAAACAGAACAATAGACCAGATCTCCGGCAATGGTATTATGGAAGAAGGGTATGGCGGCCGTATAAGTAGCTGCTAATCCGCCAAGATTGAGAGGATACATGGGACTGGTGAGCCAGACGCCCAGATTCGACAATACAAAAAAGATCACAGATGCAGACAGAGCACTTCCCAAAACACGTGGCACGGTAACCTTATGTAACACTTTCATTCCAAGAAGTGCAATCAGTATGATAGATCCATATATCCAGATCATGCCCCAGTTAAAGAGGGTAAATCCTCCGTAAATAGCACTGTAAACAAAATTATTTAATAAGAGGTCACTGATCCACATAGCAAGCAAAGGAATGATCAGCGCCCATTTCTTATCGGTAAAATAGGCAGCACCAAAAAGTGCGATGGCTCCGAGTGGAGTAAAATTATAGGGATGTGGTAAGACCCGTGATAAAACAGCGAGGCCGATGAAGCCGGTAACCAGTGCGAAGTGTTTTTTATTCATGTCGAATATTCAACGTGTTTGAGTGAATTAAACTGAGAACTTTTGACAGTATAATGTAAGAGTGATTTCTTTTGATTACAAAGTACAAAAATAAAAAAAGCCGGACACGAAATCATGCCCGGCTTTCGCTAAAAAAGAAAAATCTTTTTTACATTGCCTTGTGAGTTAACTCAAGGTTTAATCTAATTGAAACTTCATCACCAACTACCATCGTTGCGGCCCAATCACCAACACCGACACCATAATCAGTTCTGTTGAGTTTAGATTCAGCTGTTATGCCTGCTACCTGGGTGTTTTCCTGCATTGGATGGTCCATAACGCCAAGAAGATTGAATGGCAGTGAAAAATCAGTTGTAACATCTTTTATGGTTAATTTACCTTCAGCAACAAAAGAGTTATCTCCGTTTTTACGAATACTACTGCTTTCAAATGAAATATTTGGGAATTTTTCAGCATTGAAAAAATCTTCTGACTGCAGATGATTATCTCTTCTTTCATTTTTTGTATCTACACTTGCTACGTCAATATTCACATTGATACTGCTGTTTTGCAGATCATTGGGATCAAAACGAATATCGGCATCATAGCTGTTAAATGCACCATTTACAGGTGTGAAGAAGTGAGTAATTGAAAAATTGATATCACTGTGAGCAGTGTCAATTTCCCATGCTTTTGAGAGAACATCATTGGTACTGTTTGTTGTGAATGCTGAAAAGACAACAAAAAGTCCTAATGCTAATGTTGAGATGGAGAGTTTTTTAAAAGAAGTCATAATCAATTATTAGTTATGTTTTTTTGGTTGAATACTATGAATGCATAATATAAAAGATCTGATCAGAAAAAAAGTTCCATAAAGGTTAACTAAACATTAACAAATTCATAAAATCGAAACTCCCAGATAGTCAAATTTTTAGATTCAGGGACTGATTTATCTATTCGGTAAATTGATCTGTAATAAACCGCCAGTTACGCTTCGCGTGTTCACCGGCGTACTCTACGCCAATTCGCGGAGTTGATTTTATCTTAGATTTATCAATCTTGATACGTTGATTCTCAATCCAGATAGGGCCTTTTGTCAGATCGGTACCAGTATCTGATGTTTTGATACCAAGCGCTTCCGAGAGCATACCTGGCCCCGAAGAAAGTGGTTTGGAGTTGCCGGTAATATCTCGTCTCTCCTTAATCACATCAATTCCCTTAACCGGATGAATTGCGCGAATCAAAACGGCATCTGCAACATTTTCTTTATTGGTTACAACATTAAAGAGATGATGAATGCCGTAGCAGAGATAAACATATGAATGGCCTCCCGGTCCATACATTATTTCAGTTCTTTTTGTCCGTAAGCCGTCGTTTGCGTGACATGCTCTGTCATTTCTGCCGCTATAAGCTTCCGTTTCCGTAATAATCCCACTTGTAAAATGATTATTTTTTTTTGAACAGAGAACTTTGCCAATGAGCTGACGGCTGATTTCAACAACATCTTCCTGTTCATAAAAAGAGCGGGGAAGTACAGATCCATTCATATCACTCACGATATTGCTGTATATGGATTCCTTTCAATCGCAGGGCTATCGGAAAGATAAATATCTCTGTACGACCGCGCAATGATTGCTGTTACCACGAAAAGAGCTGCGGAATAAAACGCCCATAAAGCGATAATAACCAGGACTGTATATCCCTGATAAAAATACCGGTAAGCTTCAAGTGCATATTCCAGGTAGATACTGATTCCGAATTTCACAATTTCGAAAAGAAGTGTATATATGACAGTAGCAATAAGAGCGGTTTTAGGGCTGATTCTCTTTTCACTGATATAGCGAAAAATTGTATAAAACAGCAGAAACGTGAATATGATCGGCACTACATTTGTAAGAAGATCGGCTACCCAGCCAAGTTGAATAACTACCTCGGTATAAGGTATAGCTATTTGCTTTAACGGGAATAGAGAAATCAGCGATATAGCCATACTGAAAAAGATAAATACGCCACCGACAACACCAAACGTAAAAAAGTTGTAGATAAACTCTATGACCGGGTGCTTGCGCTCTTCAATATCAAAAACATCAAAAATCACATGTTTCAGTGAGTGAAAAAGGCCTTGTGCCACAAAAAGCAGAACCACGATACCAACAATACCGAAAACCCGGCGGGCCCCTACAAGCGGACGAATCATCGTTTCAATGGTTATTGCGCCTTCGAATACATCACCTGTTTCTGTTTGGTAGCTGAATTTTGGAAAAAGCTCACGGCCATAACGGACCAGTTCTTCGAATGCTTCATCAACCGATAAAATATAGCCGAGTATGGATATGAGTATCAGGATAAACGGAACGGCACAGATAAAAAGATTGAAGGTGATTGCTGAAGCATTAAAAAAAACATCCTTCTTTTTGATGAGAATCCAGGCAAATCGCCAGAACTTCTTCAATTTGGTTTTGTCAATTCCATAATTCATATTCACTCAAAATAATGTGCATTCAATTTAAAGCCAACAAAATTTATCCGGATCTGAATATCAGGGATTAAAAGGTATAGAAATAATCAGCTCAAAAAAATTATCAATCTTACATTTACCTTCTTATACTTATATTGATAAACTTAAGATTTAGCAACTCACTTCATATTTCAGGTTACATTTTTTGATGAGTACAAAAAAGCAGACGCCGTTAATGCGGCAATATTTCGAGATCAAGGAAAAACACCCGGGAACCATACTTCTGTTTCGAGTGGGTGACTTCTACGAAACGTTTTCAGAGGATGCGGTTTTGGTAAGCAAGGAGCTTGGAATTACACTAACCAAACGAAATAATGCCGGTGACCAGACTCCGCTTGCAGGGTTTCCCTATCATGCACTCGATAGCTATCTTCCCAAACTTGTCAAGCGCGGCTACCGGGTTGCGATTTGTGAACAAACCGAAGACCCCGAACAGGCCAAAAAAGCAGGCAAAAAGATTGTGAACAGGGAAGTGACCGAGGTGACTACTCCCGGCGTTACTCTGTCGGATAAACTTCTGGATCATAAAAGAAACAACTACATCGCATCTGTCTTCTGGACAGGAGGTACGGCAGGTGTTGCGTTTTCTGATATCTCAACAGGTGAATTTGCATTGAGCCAGGTTTCAAAAGATGACCTGAACAGTTTGCTGCAATCTCTGCAGCCTTCCGAAATTCTGCTCCAAAAAAAGCTCAAAAACGATCTGCCGGCCGAGACAGATTCCTACAATATTACATTTATAGAGGATTGGGTGTATGAAGGTGATTACGGATATAAATTATTGACCGATCATTTTAAAACTCACTCACTGAAGGGATTTGGAGTCGAGGATTTGAAAATTGCCCATGTGGCAGCCGGGTCACTGCTTCATTACATGCAGGAAACTCAAAAATCATCTTTGGGCCATCTCAGAAAACTATATGCCTATGAAAACAGTGATTATATGTCGCTCGACGGCTCCACAAAGAGAAATCTGGAGCTGACATCAAGTCTTCAGATGGGCGGAACCGAGGGGACTCTTGTGTCTATTCTGGATTCAACCAATACGGCTATGGGAAGCCGTTTGCTGCGAAAATGGATCATGAGGCCGTTAAAACAGGTGAAACCGATTCAGCAGCGCCTGAATGCTGTGAATGAATTACACAACAAGCATTCTGTACGGGAACAACTTCGGGAAGAGCTGGAACATATCAGTGATCTGGAAAGACTGATCTCCAGAATCAGTGTGGGTCGGACCAATGCCAGGGATTTACAGCAGCTTCAGCTGTCGCTGGCTCAAATACCCCGTGTAAAAATGCAGCTTTCAGGGTTTGATAATGATGTGCTTCTGAAGGATATCAACAATCGCCTGAAAATGCTGGTGGAGATACAGGAACGAATAGAAAGTGCACTGGCTGAAGATCCGCCGGCAAGCATCAGGGACGGCGGTATTTTTAAAGACGGATTCAATAGAGATCTGGACGAACTTCGTGAAATTGCCAGAAACGGGAAAAAATATATAGCTGAGATCAAAAATTCCCTGATGAAGGAGACAGGAATCACATCTCTGAAAATCGGTTACAACAAAGTGTTCGGTTACTATATCGAAGTGACCAATACTCATAAAAATAAAGTACCGGATCATTTCATCCGCAAGCAAACACTGGTCAATTCGGAGCGTTATATCACACCTGAATTGAAGGAGGTCGAGGAAAAAGTTCTTTCTGCTGAAGAGAAAAGTAAAACCCTTGAATCGGAGCTCTTTGAAGAACTTCGCCTCTATGTTGCAGAGTATGCAGACCGGGTTCAGGAGATTGCCCAGGCCCTCGCCGAAGCAGATTGTCTTCAAAGTTTTGCAGAGGTGGCATTTCGTAACAATTATGTTCTCCCGGAAATAAACAACAGTGATATTCTGGATATTAAAAAAGGGCGTCATCCGGTTGTTGAAAAAGCATTGGCTGCAGGTGAGCCGTTTATCCCGAATGATATCTATCTGGATAACAGCGACTTTCAGATTCTGATCATTACCGGGCCGAATATGGCTGGTAAAAGTATTATTCTTCGTCAGACAGGCCTGCTTGTATTGATGGCCCAGCTTGGCAGTTTTGTCCCGGCCAAAGAGGCGAAAATCGGGCTGGTTGATAA
>CAZFAJ010000101.1:0-1666 GCA_964517005.1 uncultured Balneolaceae bacterium
GTACTTTCTCTTGAAAGTGCCCTCCGGGAAAGCCCCTCAAAAATTACCCCTGACAGTTGATATAATTGATGAAAAGTTTAAAAGAGATGAAGTACTAAATATCAAGAATTGGAAATTCAGTTTAATAGATTTTGATGTTAGATAAATAAAAAAAATTGCAACAAATAAATCTTGAGCGATGAATATTATTGCATTCTAATTGCGATCATTTGCTGTAATGCATAAAATACCTGAAACAGATAATACTTAATACAAACGGTTATGGAAGAAAAAGTTATTAACGCTTTGAAAGAAGCCATGGATAATGAAGATCTGGATGTGCAGCTGTCAGATCAATTCAGGGAGTATGAAGACTGGGATTCGCTGGCTTATTTATCGATGATTGCTGCACTGGACGAAGAGTTTGATGTAGAGATTGAAGATGAAGATTTTGGTGAACTGACAACTGTTGAAGATCTGATTAATGCCGTCAAAGAAAGGATGGCGTAAGCTTAAATCCTCCGAATATGGCAAATCTAACGTATCAAAACATCGGAATTGAGGCGCTTGCGGCCGCAGTGCCTGCGAATACCATTAAAAATCTTGAATACACAATGCATTTTCCTGCTGAAGATGTAAAGGAAATTGTAGAGAAAACGGGCATTAAAGAGAGGCGGTTTGCGCCCGATGGAATGACGGCTTCTGATCTCTGTCTGGCAGCAGCTGAAAAGTTGCTTAATGATAACGTTGTTGACAGGGATGATGTAGATGTTTTACTATTTATATCTCAGACTCCCGATTACCGAATGCCTGCAACATCAGTTATACTGCAGGATAAGCTTGGATTGTCAAAATCCACACTGGCTTTTGATTTGAACCTTGGATGCTCGGCATTTGTCTATGGTCTGTCTGTAGCTTACTCATACTTGCAGCAACCGGGAATCAATAAAGTTCTTGTACTGGACGGTGAAACGAGATCAAGAGTTTATCATCCAAAGGACAGAAAGACTGCATTTCTATTTGGTGATGGCGGAGTTGCGGCACTTGTTGGTAAAGATTCGGACTATGGAGAAAGTTATTTTTCACTTAATTCAGACGGTTCAAGAGAATCTCTGATTAAGGTAGATGCGGGCGGATATCGCAATCCAAGTACGCCCGAAACCCTGAAGGAAAAAGTGGTGGATGAATATGGAAATATCCGCACAGATGAGCACGGATATATGAACGGTGCCGATGTATTTAATTTTGTTATCCGCGAAATTCCGAAAAGTATTAAAAAAACGATCGAATTTGCAGGTCTCAGTCAGGATGATATCGACTACTTTGTTTTCCATCAGGCGAATATATACATGAATAATTACCTGGCAAAGAAACTAAAACTTCCTCTGGAAAAGGTACCAAATTGCCTGGATCGTTTTGGAAATACATCGTCTGTCTCCATCCCACTTACAATTGCATCAGAATTAAAAAATAATTTAGGTCATGATGATAAAAAATTGCTTTTATGTGGTTTTGGCGTTGGAATGTCATGGGCTACGGCTATTTTAAATGTGAAAAACATTCAAATTTCAGATCTGGCAGAGGTATCTTGATATATCGTTAATTATAAACTCTAAGGTAATAAACAGGGATGTTAAAAAGGGACGATGTAATACTTCATTTTAAATCCAAAATTACTCCGGACTAC
>CAZFAJ010000101.1:1676-9166 GCA_964517005.1 uncultured Balneolaceae bacterium
GGAAGAACTGGATAGTCTTTTTTATTTCAACAGAAACCAGACGCGTTATGTTGACAGGATTAACGATTCAATTGAAGAGTATTCCAAGCCTGTAGTGGTTGAAGAAAACGGTGAAGTTTCGTTGGTATTTGAGGATAGAAATATTGGGCAGACCCTTCACATATTTGACGGTGATCATGATGACGCTGAATTAATCGGGGTTGTTATGTATGTAAGGGACTCTGACGAGAGAGTAACCATTGTGCATCTTGCACTCCATGAAAATTGCAATAGGATATATAAAAGCGAAGGTGTTAATATTGCCTCCATTGTGTTGGAAGAAGTTATTAAAACTATGCAGCCTATTAAGGGTATCAAGCGCATCAGGATTTATTATATCAACAGAGAGTTTGGTGTTGATCAATTGCTTCAGAGAGCCTGCCTTTCATCCATCCCGAATTAACTGATTAAAAATGGCTTCCAACCCTTTTTCACTTGAAAATAAAACGATTCTCATCACGGGAGCCTCTTCTGGAATCGGCAGATCCTGTGCTGTCGAGTGCAGTAAAGCCGGGGCCATTGTCTATGCATTCGGAAGAAACAGCAAAAGGCTAAATGAAACAATTTCAGTTCTTAAAAATCCTGCAATGCATAAAGCTGTTGAAGTGGAGCTTACGGATTACGATTCGGTTGAAGAATGCATGAAACAGCTTGAAAAAGATGATGTGAGGTTCAACGGAGCGATTCACAGTGCAGGTATTTCTGTCACTTTACCGCTGAGGGCATTCTCGCCTGAAAAAATTGATGAATATGTAAGTGTGAATGTCACGGCTGCAATTAATTTGTGTAAGTGGATCACAAGGCGTAAAATGTTACCTGAGTCGGGATCAAGTATTGTTTTTTTATCTTCTGTAATGGGAAGTGTGGGTGAATCTGGAAAATTTATTTATGGCCTCACCAAAGGTGCAATCGACGCGGCAACGCGTTCATTGGCTGTTGAACTGGCTTCAAAGAATATCAGGATAAATTCTATAGCTCCCGGAGTTGTGGAGACACCCATGTCTAAAAAATCTGTGTATAGCCGAACTGAAGAAACCGCCAGCAGAATAGAAAACCTTCATCCGCTTGGCCTTGGTAAACCGGAAGATGTAGCCTATGCTGCCATTTATTTGCTGAGTGAGGCTTCCCGATGGGTTACAGGTACCAGCCTGGTTGTGGATGGCGGTTATATGGCACGATAAAAAAGAACTTGTTTAATAGAAAAATAATCACGGTTAAAAAAAAGACTTGTCTTTGATAAGTTGCAAAATTATTAAATTTAAATAGAGTGTTATAAATGCTGATAAACATTTTAAAAATATGAGGTGTTTTTGGTTTACACAAAAAATTAATGTCTAATATAAGTCAAAAATCGGCATTTACCATTGATGTAGAGGATGGCATAAGCCTGGCCATGCGTGACGTATTTTCTGTACCTTCCAGCCAGACATCCAGGGTTGTTAATCTTACAAATAAAATTCTTGCCTTATTAGACGGATACCAGGTAAAAGGAACTTTTTTTGTATTAGGACAGGTTGCTGAAAAATTTCCGGATTTGATTAAAGAGATAAGCCATCAGGGACATGAGTTGGGAGTTCACGGCTATAATCACTATCAATTTTTCCGAATGACTAAGGATCAGGCTTTTCAGGAATTGAGCAGTGCCAAAAAGTTAATTGAAGATATTTCAGGTCAAGAGGTTTATGGGCACCGCGCACCGGCATTTTCTATTACACCCGATACAAAATGGGGGTTGGACATAATTGCTGAAGCAGGATTTGAATATGACAGCAGTATCATGCCCATTCATGGTATTCGTTACGGCTGGCCCGGTTTTTCTAAACAGATAACAACTATTCAAACACCTAAAGGATATAAATTAACAGAAGTCCCACTCTCCACGATTACATTATTTAATAGAGAAGTTCCTGTCTGTGGAGGCGGTTATTTGCGTCTCTTTCCGGAATGGTTTACGATGAAAGCGATGGATAAAATTGTTCAAAACCGCCCCACTATTATTTACATGCATCCATATGAAATTGATACGGAAAGATATCCTGATTACTATTTCCATGAATTAAAGGAAAGCGGTTTTCTAAAAAGATATAGAATGAAATCAATGTGGGTAAACAGGAAAACAGTTTATCCAAAACTTTCAAAAATCCTCAAAAATTATCAGTTTGAAAAATTGATCGATATTGTAAATAAAAGCGTGTTCAAAAAATCGTACAAGTCTAATATTTATAAAATCTAATCGGGAGAATCATGATAAATCGTTAGTTTCAATAAGTTAAATATTAATGTGATATGATAGCGGCTTTAAAAAAGAAGATACAACTCAATGCCAAACATCTGGGTGGATGGCGTACAGACTGCAAAATCGTGGTTTTTTCTGTGGATGATTATGGAAATGTACGGCTTGATTCCAAAGAAGCACGGGAAAAAATGAATGCCGCCGGACTGAAGGTGAAAAACCGCTTTGATGCATTTGACACACTCGAAACCCGGGAAGACATGGAGATGTTGTTTGAAGTGCTTGAGTCAGTGAAAGACAGGGCCGGCCGGCCGGCGGTTTTTACACCCTTTTCGGTGCCTTGCAATATCGATTTTGAGAAGGTGGCGGATAACGGCTACAGCTCGTATGAGTACGAATACCTCACAGATACATTCAGAAAGAAAGAGAATAACGACCCTGAAGCTTATCGTGGTGCTTGGGAATGTTGGAAGGAAGGAATACAGCGTGGAATATTCCTCCCCCAGTTTCACGGGCGCGAACACCTGAATCTGAAAGTTTTTGAGGAAAAGCTGGCCGGAAATGACCATTCCGTACTGACGGCTCTTAAAAACCGGTCGTATACCAGCATTTCCGGAAGTGGATGTGACTCCGTCTCAACTTTGGCGGCTTTTGACTTCGACAAATTCGAAGAGACTGCCCGCTTTGATGAGTTGATACATGACGGCCTGAATGCTTTCGAGGAAGTTTTTGGCTACAGGGCAGAACATTTTATGGCTCCTGCAGGAAGAGAGCACCCGGTTACGCACAAGGCGTTATATGAAAACGGAATCCGGTATATCGATACTCCTCTAATAAAAAGGGAACATCAGGGCAACGGAAATTATAAAAAAGTATTTAATTACACCGGCAAAACAAATCGTTTGGGGCAAACATTTTTAGTTAGGAACGTGGTATTTGAACCGGTTGAAAAGCGTGGGCTAAATTGGGTGGACTTTGCCGAAAAACAAATAGAAGCCGCCTTCAGGTGGAAAAAACCGGCGATTATCAGTTCACACAGGGTAAACTTTTGCGGGCATATTGATCCGGGTAACAGGAAAAAAGGGCTGGAGGCATTGAAATCCCTGCTAAACCGCATTATCACAAGGTGGCCGGATGTGGAATTTATGGCAGCCAATGAATTGGGAAAACTCGTAGAAAAAGAAAAGGGGGCATGATGAATCAACAACAAAAGAAAAACCTGAGAACACACCTGTTTAGCCTGTACGACAGTTTTACGGGCAGCAAGATTGGCAAACACCTGGAAGATTTTGAAAAGCTGTCGAAACTTGGAGCTGGTGACATTGAGACAAGGCATGAACATCTATTTAAGAACCTGATTGCAGAAGCCTCGGAATATGTTCCCGCCTTTGCAAGCTACCGGGATTATGAAACATTGGCCAGGGTTCCGGTCTTAAGCAAGGATTACCTGAAATCAAAGTACAACTCATTTTTTTCAGAGAAGTATTCCCGTAAAAATCTTATAGAAGCCAGAACCAGCGGCTCATACGGTACTCCTTTTTCATTTTATATGACAGCCGGCCGCAAAGCGCGCCAGCAGGCAGAAATTATATATTTCGGCAAACTTTCCGGATATTATGTGGGCCAAAAACATGCCTATGTGCGATCTACTGTAAAATCAGACCTGAAGCTAAAGTTGCAGAATGAACTGCTTATTTCGCCGGATATCGTGAATGAAAGGTGGCTGGAGAAAACACGACAACGTTTGGCAGACTTTGGAACCGAACTGATCATCGGTTACCCAACCGTGATCGGTAATATCGCATCATACTGTGTTGCAAAAGGTTATGGGCCATCTGACTTCAGGGTAGAGGGAGTTATTACAACTTCGGAACCGTTGACGGAAATGGCCCGAAATACCATTTCAGCCTGTTTCGGCGTGCCGGTACGAAGCCGCTATTCATCCGAAGAGCAGGGCGTGATCGGGCAGGAGCGGGAAGTACCGGGGCTTCATCTTATTAATCATTTTACACATATCGTGGAGATATTAAAACTTGATAGCAATCAGTCTGCTGAACCTGGTGAATTAGGCAGGGTGGTGGTTACCGACCTTTATAATAAGGCATTTCCATTGATCCGGTACGATACCGGCGACCTGGCTGAATATGTATCGTCCGCTGAAAATAAATACGGTTTACCGGCTATCCAATCATTGCAAGGCCGTGCAATTGAATTGATCTACACAACCGGAGGAGAAAGAATCACACCGATGGCGATTAACGGGGTTTTCAGGGATTGTGAAGACGCCGACAATATTGTGCAGTACCAGTTTATACAAGAAGACAGAACGGTTTACCGGCTGCTATTGCAGCTCATTGGTGACAGCCTCAACACCGAACCGATCATGCAGTATTTGAAAAAATTGCTGGGCCGGGATGCTTCGATAGAGATCGAATACGTATCACATATTCCGCCTCTGAAGTCGGGCAAAAGGCCGTATATTATTAACCGGTACAAACAACAGGAAACCGGGAAATGAACTATAAAATAGTAAAAAGAATCATGGACGCTATTTCGGCACTATTGCTTCTTTTGGTGCTTTCGCCACTTCTGATTGTGCTGGCTTTACTGAATCTGTACTTTCATGGGTCACCCATACTCTTCGTCCAGCAGCGGCCGGGGCTATGTCAAAAACCGTTTGGACTTTATAAGTTCAGAACCATGACCAATCACAGGGATAAAGAGGGCCGGTTGATTCCCGACCATGAAAGGCTCACATCCTACGGCAGGTTTTTAAGGAAAACCAGCCTTGATGAGCTTCCTGAATTGTTGAACGTGTTGAAAGGGGAAATGTCGCTTGTTGGCCCGAGGCCTCTTTTAATGAAATACCTGCCGTACTATACGGATCGGGAGCAGGTAAGACATTCCGTCCGCCCCGGAATTACCGGCTACGCCCAGGTTTGTGGTAGAAACCGCCTGAACTGGGATGCAAGGCTTGAAAAAGATATAGAATATATTGAAAACATGAGTTTAAGCATGGATGTAAAAATTTTGATTAAAACAATTACGGACGTTCTTCAAAGAAAAGATATTGCTCTTCATGCTATAGATGACCTGGATGAATACCGCAGAAAGAAAAAAAGAAAACCGGAATCCGTATGAGCTTATCGGGACCTTTTGTATTTGAAGGTATGGAGTTCAGTCTATACGACCATGATGTTCATTTGCCTTATTACGGTGGGAATAAAGTTCGGAAATTATTGAATATGGAGGCTGAGATACATAAGGGCGGTTATGATGCCATTGTAACCACTGGCGGGATTCAGTCGAACCACTGCAGGGTTGTCTCCCTCTATTGTGCAAAAAAGGGATTGAAATCTATTCTTGTACTGCATGGAAACCGTAAAGATTTTTATGCCCAGAAAGGAAATGCGCTGTTAATGAGGATGGCAGGAGCTGAATGCAGGTTTGTTTCTCCATCTGAAATTGGCAATGCTATGGACATGGCAATGAATGAATTGGAAGATGAAGGATACCGCCCGTATTACCTTTATGGCGGAGGTCACACCCCCCTTGGGGTTGAAGCGTATGTAAAAGCTGCCGAAGAATTGACTGCAGTAACAGACGGTCGTATTCCAGATTATATTTTTTTGGCCTGTGGTACCGGTTCCACCCAGGCAGGCCTTGTTGCGGGGTTAAAAAAAACAGGTCATGAAGATGTCGAAATTCACGGTATATCGATTGCGCGTTCAAAAAAAAGAGGCAGGGAAGGCGTAAAGGATGCCCTGAAAATGGCCGGGTATGAGTGTCGTGACAGCCGGATTCATGTGCATGATGATTATTTGTTTGGTGGGTATGGAAAAAATGAAGATACGTTGATTAAATTTATAAATAGAATTGCTTCCAAAACAGGTGTCATTACGGATCCTTTTTATACAGGCAAGGCCCTTTATGGGATGGCGGATCTCGTAAAGAGGAATCAATTGTCAGATAAAAAACTTCTGTTCTGGCATACCGGGGGAATATTTAACCTAATGAATTGAGCAATATGAATATTTTGTTTACCTGCGCTGGCCGAAGAAATTACCTGGTTCGTTACTTTAAAGAAGCGTTTAAAGACGGGAATATGGTAGCTGCTGATTTATCTCCCTATGCTTCGGCGCTTGCTGAAGCAGACACCGCGGTCTGCGTTCCCGAAGTGGATGCCCCCGATTATATTGAATCATTGATTCAAATAGTAAGAAAGTATGATGTCAGGCTGATTATTTCACTGAATGACCTTGAATTACCTGTTCTTGCAAAACAGAGAAAGAGATTTGAAAATGAAAACTGCAGAATTCTTGTGTCGGACAAGGGTGTTATAGATATCTGCTTCGATAAATTGAAGACGGTCAGCTTTGCCAATAAACTGAAAATCGCTGTCCCGGCAACGGTTACATCTGTGGAAGAAGCCGTAAAAGCAGTATCTGTTGGCAGAATCAAATTTCCGCTTGTGGTAAAACCAAGATGGGGAAGTTCATCGGTGGGTTTGGAATTTCCGGAAGATGAAAGGGAGCTGGAACTGGCTTTCGAACTGGTAAACCACAGGCTTGACCGCACGATACTTGCAAAAGCAAGTTCAGCCGACCGAAAACGAGCGATCATAATTCAGGAGAAAATTGAGGGGATTGAATATGGAATTGATGTTATGAATAATCTTGAAGGAGAACTTCAGGCGGTGATTGTCAAAAAAAAGCTGGGAATGAGAGCGGGAGAAACGGATAAGGCAATGACAGTTTCACACCCGGAACTGGAGAGCCTTGGAAAGCAGATTGGAAATAAACTGGGACACATAGGTAATCTTGATTGTGATTTTTTTGAAGATAAAAGCGGTAAGTTGTATTTGCTGGAGATGAACCCCCGTTTCGGTGGCGGTTATCCGTTTTCTCACGAAGCGGGTGCCAATTTGCCAAAGGCGATTGGTTATTGGATGGCTGGTGAAAAAGCTCCGGCAGGCTTGTTTGATGTCCACAAAAATGTTGCTTTTGCAAAGTGTGATTATTTGGTTAGGGTTGATTGCCTGGAGGTGACAGATGAGAGTGGAACTGTTGAATTGTAGAACTGGAGAATTGTAGTGTATTTGGCAAAGAGCTCAGAGCTCGGTGCGCAGGGGTTGAAGGTGAGGAATTTCTGTTGAATAGGAAAAATAATTTATGAGTCGACTGAAAATATTGGTTACCGGCGCGGCGGGATTTATCGG
>CAZFAJ010000102.1:0-9049 GCA_964517005.1 uncultured Balneolaceae bacterium
GACGGCCAGCCAGGATCAGCTATTCCCTGACAATAATGACAGCAATACTATTTTCGATGAACTCTCCCGATGGTACAACCTGCGCCAGAGCGTTGACCTGCGCGACGGACAAGGCCGCCTTGCCGGACGCCTGCGAAGCCTGCCCGAGCTGCCTCTGGACGAGCAGGACCGCGTGCCGGCTACCTCGCTCTTAACCATTCCCCACCTGCCGGATTCAACCACACAGCATTTTTACGTGACGCTGGAAAACACCCATCCTGAGACGAGTCCGCCGCAGGAGTCGGTCTTTCCGAATGAGCTTCGGGGACTGGGGCGTCTGGCCGCCCCGCAGCCCGAGCCGCTGGATCTGTCTGGTGACGGGCCAATCCTGGGAGACCTGCTTTTGGGCTACGGGCGGATGAATCAGTCTGAATCCGGTCTGAAGTTTCCCTTTATTGTCAGCCATGAGAGAACCATTCCCGAGGGGGAAAACCTGGTGGTTCACTTTGAGGCCTATCGCCTGCAGACGGACGGGCAGGGATTTGCAAACTTTGAAATCCGTTATGAAATTGAGCCTAAGCAAGGCTTTTTTGGCCGCCTGCTGGCAAACAGGGATAACCTGAGCGGAACACTTTTATTTGAGCCGAGGACCGGGCGCTTTGCCGAGAGCCTGGAGTTTGAGGAGCTGAGCCTGGAACCGGGCCGATACACCCTGCATTGGACGGTGAAGGATCTGCTAAGCGCGCAGGAAACAGTACAGACATTGGAGTTTGAAGTAGATTCATCCGATGAATAAAAAAATATCAACGAAAATCAGCGCTTCATCGGCGGAACTCCGCGAGAACCACAAACCCGGATCTTTTTTCTCGCTGATGTTCGCAGAGGTATGCGCTGTGTTTCGCAGGCCATGAATGATTACACGCATTGTTCAATGATCGTGTGATTTGTAACCGCAACACATGCTTTATTCAAAATTACCAAAATGAAACCCCGGGTATACCTAATTCAGAAATTCTGTTGAATACATTTAAAGAAAAAAGAATTCTTATTACTGAGGACAAGGATTTTGGTGAACTTGTCTACAGGTTCAATAAACCAACTGTATTTGTGAAAATTCTATTCTTTGGTATCATAATATTGATAGTTAGCTGCACCTCGAAACAATCTGAATTTAGAGGAACCTTTACCTCCGAAGAGCTTCTTAACGAGATCATTGACAAAATGGAAGCTGAATCTATCAATAGGGAGTCTATTGATTGGGATGACTTTCGGAATCAGGTCTTTGGTGTGGCCAACAGCTCTGCTTCTGATTCCAATTCTTTTTACGGATATGAACAAGGTACATTGCTTGCTATTAGAAAAGCTCTTGAGTTACTGAATGATAATCATAGTATGTATAGAACATCGTATGGAAATATGATTAGAGGGAATACCCGATCTTGTACGGGTCCGCACCCTGGTCCCCCGAACATTCCTGATCATATTGGCTATCTAAAAGTTGGACCTGTGAATGGAACGGGGTCTGAGACTGCCGTGTATTCAGCAAGTTTGCAGAAAAAAATTGAAAAACAAGACAACGAAGAAATCACTGGCTGGATAATAGATTTGCGTGGTAATACAGGTGGAAATATGGCTCTTATGCTTGCGGGCATCAGCTCGATTTTAGAAGAAGGTATTACCGGGTATTTCATTGATCCAAATGGCAATGAAGTAATGCATGAAATAAAAAATAATGCATTTTGGATTGATGGCGAACCAATTCATAAACTTTCAGAACCGATGTACAAGTTATCTGATAAGTTACCTAATGTCGCCGTTCTGATTGACAATACCGTAAGAAGTGCCGGTGAAGCAGTAGCTATATCGTTCAAAAAAAGGCCTAATACGAAATTCTTTGGCTCTCCAACTTGTGGACTTTCTACTGCAAATTATGGCACGCAAATGCAAAGTGGTGGAATGCTCATATTAACTGTATCCACCATAGCTGACAAGAAAAAAATATTGTATGGTGATTCAGTATTACCAGATGAATTTATTGAAAAACCCTCAGAAGTTGTAGAGCAAGCTATTGAATGGTTGTATTCCCTTTAATATCAAGCTAATTGTATATCCCTCAACTGATATTTTACGATCGTTTACCCGGAATAGATTTATTTTATTTCATCAGCGAAAATCAGCGTTTCATCGGCGGAAATCTGCGAGAACCACAAACCCGGATCTTTTTTCTCGTTGATGTTCGCAGAGCTGTGCGCTGCGTTTCGCAGAGGTTTGAAAAACAAAAGGCCGGATGACTTATTTGGGTCATGCAGGTTTAGTTCCCGAACAAATTCTTAAAGATCATCCGCATCTTGAAATTGAAGATATCCATGCAGCCCAAAATTACGCCGCTGATCATCTTGCGGATGAAGAGATTATATTTCAGAAGGAGAAACAGTTGAAATAAAAGGGGGCGATCAGACAATATTTACTCCATTTTGCTGTATAATTACTGGAAGTTGTGATGTTCCCTCTGATGGATCATGTCAGTACAGTTGTGGTGATTTTTGCACGGAACCAATAAAAGTCTAATCAATATTTACATATGAAGTTCTCTGTATGTTTAATACTTTTTCTTCTCTTAAACGCATACAAACTATATGGTATTCAGGATGAAATCTGCCGTATTAGCCAGGAAACTGAAAACCTTGAGGCATTTTCAAAGGTATATGGTTATGTAAAATACTTTCATCCATCTGATGAAGCATATTCACTTGATTGGGATGACTTTGCTGTCTATGGGGTAAAAAGAATCAGGTCTGTTCAATCAAAAAATGAGTTAAAAACCGTTTTAGAAGAACTGTTCAAGCCAATTGCTCCGTCTATTGAGTTTTCATTAAACAAACCACGAAAAGATGATTTTATAAAATCGTACCTAAAAAACCTGGATCGGGATACAACCGGACTAACAACGGTGGCATGGCAGCACCTGGGCCTGGACAGAGACGTAAATAATAATGGCTGCTGCAGCGGCCGTGTCAATCATCCGGCAACAGTCTGGAATAAAAGCTTTTTCCTTACGCAGCAAATTGATGTATCAAAACTAAGAGGCAAGGAGGTTTTACTACAAGCAACTCTCTTGTTTGAGAATCAGGGTCCGGGCAGCTATTTGGAATTGTATATCTTCATGGATGATGAAAAAAAAGAATCTGTGATTATAAATAATGATCGCAGAGGATCTGATGATACAGGCAAGGACACCTGGCAGGTAGAGACAAAAATAGGAGAATCAGCTCATAATGTTACAATAGGTGTCTTCATGAAAGGCACCGGAATGCTCCGGATTGATGATATAAATCTGAAAGTAAAAAAAGAGAATGGAGAATGGGATTTAGCAGTATTTCAAAATTCAGGATTTAAAAAAGGCCCATACGATAAACCGGCAGGATGGGATATTCAGAAGATTGGATATTTTGAATCGGGTTATAAAACTGATGAATCAAACGCAAAAAAAGAATCATTTTTGATCGAATCACCGCCAAAACTTTTTCAGGAATATCCCGGAATCGGAGAGGTATTCATAACGAAACTTATGGATAGCCTGTGGGCAGTGATTCCGCTGGCCGTTTTTCATGATGGAGAAAAAACACTTCCTGAATCTCCTGCAGTGAATTTTGAAAGCCTGAAAACGACTTTAAAGAGTGTGAACTACGGCAGCAACAAAAATCAAAATGTAAGTCTGGCTTCCATGATCATAGCGTGGAACGAGCTACAACACTTTTATCCCTATTTTGATGTAATCGATACCAACTGGGAACAACAGCAAAGAATATCACTGCAGGAAATATTGTCAGATGAGACAGGAGAAAGGTTTGATTTCATTTTTGAAAAAATGCTGGCTTCGTTGCGTGACGGACACATCTATGTATCCAAAACACCAAATTCACAGGCCAAAACCCGGTTTCCATTTCATGTGGATTGGATTGAAGAGAGTGTAGTGGTCATTTTTTCTGAGGATAATGAGATCAAACCCGGTGATATCATTCGTTCCGTTGATGGAATTCCATCGGAGGATATGTTGAGGTCACAAATGGAGCTGATATCCGGATCGGATCAATACAAAAGATATCGTTCCTTGCAACGTTTTGCAGCCGGAGATTTTGGTTCCTCGTCAACACTGCTTTTAGAGAGGGATGGAGACAGAGTTGAAATGAAAGCTTCACGTAAAGGCCAAAGACAGGATCGAAGTTTTTTCGAAAAACAAAACCTGTCAGAAATAACCCGGCTGGAGAATGATATTTATTATGTGGATCTTGACCGGGCCTCCATGTCTCAAATCAGAAAAAAGATAGATGAAATTTCTTCTGCAACCGCTGTTATTTTTGATCTGAGAGGATATCCGAATTCAAATCAGAATGTTCTGCGTTATTTAATTACGGAACCGGATACGTCCGGGCAATGGCTGCAAATACCTAAAATTATCTACCCGGATCAAAATAACGTGGTTGGTTATGAAAAACTTGGTTGGCATCTGAAACCGGCAAAGCCAAAAATTCAGGGCGAAGTTGTTTTTATAACAGATGCCCGTGCAATCAGTAACGCCGAATCGGTTATGAGTTTTGTTGAGCACTATCAATTGGGAGAGATTGTCGGCCAACCCACGGCCGGTACAAATGGAGGTGTGATTTCAATATATTTGCCAAATGGATACAGCTTTAGATGGACAGGAGTAAGAGTTCTGAAGCACGATGGTTCGCAACATCATTTGATTGGCATTCAGCCAACAATCCCAGTACAGAAAACGATTCAGGGAGTGCGTAAGGGCAAAGATGAATTCCTGGAAAAAGCAATTGAAATTCTAGAAAAAAATAAATGAATGACAAGTTATTCTTTAATCATGACTTATAAATCATACTTACTGTATTTTATCGCAATTATACTTGTTTCCTCGTGTGCAAATAAACAAGAATCAGACTTAGCGTTTTTTGATACGGAAATTGCATATACCCCGGTAGAAACCGTTCAAATATTCACATTTGAACAGATTTTTCAACCCCGGAAAATGCGGATGATCGGGGATTTGTTGTTTGTTGCCGATT
Source organism: uncultured Balneolaceae bacterium (assembly GCA_964517005.1). Lineage (GTDB taxonomy): Bacteria > Bacteroidota > Rhodothermia > Balneolales > Balneolaceae > CAYVBJ01. The sequence continues at coordinate 5,055 of CAZFAJ010000102.1, forward strand.
TCCAGAATAACCCTGCTTTTCATGTGTTGCAAATAAATGAGGGAGGAGAACTAACGTATCTCCATGGTGAAGGAAGCAAGGGACGGGGTCCCGGCGAGTTTCAACTGGTCGAAGATTTTATAGAGACCGGCTCTGGTATCCAAATTTATGACGGCGGGTTATTGAAGTTGGTCGAATACGATCATAGCGGAATGGCTGTTCAAACGGATGATATGCATCTGAAAATTAAAGACAGGCCGATTACTATGAATGCTTTGCCCGACGGAAATTATGTTGCCGCAGGTATTCTGTTTAACGATCGTTTTCACATCTACGATCAACAGGGAGAGTTAAAGGGACAATATGGGAAGCAGCTTGCGTTTGATGAGGAGTTTATTCCCCGGCATCTTGGAATTTCCTGGTACTCATTTTCCATCACCCATCCTGAGCAATACCTGGTATATCTTTTTTCATTAAATGCGGATTTTATCGAAAAATACGATTCGGACGGCACGTTGTTAAAAAGAGTTCAGGGAACTGAATTCCCGGTACCTAAGAAACGGATTGAAGTGAGCAACGGGACACCCTGGCCGGTAGATAACGGCGGAAAATACGCCTACATGTGGGCAGACAGGAATGATCAATTCATCTATGCACTTTATTCCGGAATCATTGCTGCGGAAACTGAACATCCGCGTGGAAATAAAGTACACAAATTCGACTGGGACCTGAACCTTGTGGGTGCTTATGAACTTGACCATTATCCGGCAATGATTACTCCTGACGGGAGTGGCGGTTTGTATTCGTTGTATAACACGGATGAAGGATCGGAATTCAGATATCAAAAGCTGGAGTAGAAACGGCCGCCAAACCTTCGGTTACCATTTTTTCAAATGGATATAGAAAACATAGCCGGTATGGTGATGCAAGGGAGTTCGAAATGCATCCTTATACGCTAAAGCCGGGAAGGATCGATGGGCCAACCTGTTTGAGTATGCCAAACATGATTTTCGTATAACCGATTGGTTAAGGCAACTGCAGGTCTAAAGTTTTTAATCGCTGCCTTTACAATTTATAAGCTGTGAACGGGGAGATTTTTCGATTCACCCCGACTGGCAATTTCGGATATCCTTGGTTGATTTCGGTGTCGGGGTTCACTCAAAATGACAGGGGTGCTTTTAGGGCAATGAGTATTGCACGGGACGGAGTGGAGAGAGCGTCTCCGACTGTTGGCGGATCTCCCCGCTATGGCTGATGCCTGTCAATAATGCTCCCGCAGATTATGCTGACAGCGCAGATTTTTTTTATGGTGTTTATCACGGTGTTTTGAAATACTACTCGGCACGTATAACATCCGCCGGATTTTGCAGGGCACCTTTTACAACCTGTCGGCTGACCGAAAGAAGTATGATGAGAATGGCAAGCACCACGGGAATAACAAACGCTTCGAACCCAATCTCCGTCCGGTAGGCGAAGTTCTCCAGCCAGTTTGTCATCCATAGGTATCCGGCCGGGATGGCAATCAGGACGGCGATTAACAGAAGTTTGGCGTAGCCGGTGTAAAAAAGTTTCAGGATGTCATAGAGTGTGGCACCGAGCACTTTCCGGATCCCGATCTCCCTGGTTTTTTGCCGGATCATGTAGGAGGTAAAACTGAACAGCCCCAACATGGCGATGACGATGGCCAGCACGGAAAAACTGAAAAACAGTGATTGTGCCTGCTGTTCGGCCTTGTACACCGTCGCAAAACGTTCATCGAAAAACTCGTAATGAAACTGGATACCCGGCAGCAACTCGTTCCATATTCCTTCGATATCGGAGAGAGTTTGCGACAGGTTTTCAGTCGAGCGAATTTTGGCAGAAATTCCACCCCAATTTTGATCATAGACAAAAACCATCGGTGCAATTTCATTATGAAACGAAGCAAAATGAAAGTCTTTCACGACCCCGATTACATATCCTTCTCTTACCCACGCTTCTATTTTTTTTCCTAACGGCTCCGTCCACCTAAGGGTTTCCACCGCGGTCTCGTTGAGGACAAAAGCCTGGGTTGAATCCGATGCAAGTTCTTCGGAAAAACTCCTTCCTCGAATAACCGGAATGGCAAAGGTGTCAAAAAATTGATGATCTACGACATTGACATCAAAGCTCATGGAGCCTGTTTTACCTTCTGCCTCAACATAAGTGGAAGTAACTGCTTCATGACCTGGTATAGACATAGAAATGGTAACAGATTCAATATCGGGGTGACGCTTCAGCAGATCCATAAATTTCTGTTTTTGGTTACCGAAATTACTTGAAAAAAGGATGATCTGTTCTTTATCATAACCCGGATCCTGAGTAAAAATGAAATCAATTTGCTTGTGTATGATGTACGTCGCACCAATCAGGGCTAACGATATGGCAATCTGAATGACCACCATACTCTTCCAAAGCAGGCCTCGCCGGGAACCATTGAGCATGTTTTCTCGCAACAGAGTTTTTGCTCGATTTCCGGCCAGAAGAAATGCCGGGTAGAATCCCGCAGCAACCCCCGCAGCAACCGTAACGCCGACCATTATGAAAAGAAATGATGGCGAAAAAAGCCCGGCAAATGTAAAGTGTTTTCCGGCAAGCAGGTTGAAATGGGGTAACAGGAGCCAGGCGAGAAAAACAGCCAGGGTCAGGCCGGCAAACGACAGCAGCAGGCTCTCGGAGAGTGTCGCCGAAATCAGGCTGCTTTTACCCGCTCCAAAGACTTTTCTTATTCCTGCTTCTCTGGCCCGTTTGGCCGACCTGGCGGCTGCCAGCATGGCAAAGTTGATGCAGGCAATTCCAAGAATGATGACTGCAATAACGGCAAAAAGGATTACATAGGCTGCATTGCTGTTGGCTGTGAATTCCAAAAGTGCCGAAGAATGAAGGTGAATGTCTCTCAAGGGTCGGAGGTGTAACCGGTTTGTAACAGCATAGTCGGGATAACGTTGCTTAAAGTTTTCCTCTAATTGTTTACTTATTTTCTTTTCAAGCTCCCCGGCGTCGGTATTTCCGTGAATTTTGAAGTAACTATACCTATTTCGTGTTCCAGTCAACTCTTCATAAATATCGATGGAGCCAATAAGATCATACGTAATATGAGAGTTGGAAGGTGCATCTTCGACAACCCCCGTAATTGTAAGAGGGACTACTTCCCGTTCGCCGCCAACCTGGAAGAGCAATGTCTCTCCGGTAACATTGGTCTTGCCGAAATATTTTAAGGCTGTGGACCGGCCGATGACAACACTGTTTGGATTCAAAAGAGCGGTTTGCGGATTTCCTTCCACAAGCCCAAAAGAAAAAAGCTGAAAAAAGGTGCTGTCTGCAGCAATGAATCTGTTCTCAACAAACTGTTTGCCATTCACTGCTACAATCATGTCACCAAACATTCTCAGAAATTGAGATTCAAGCTCAACTTCAGGAAACAGATCGAGCCAGTCCACCGAATATCTTGCATATCGGGTGGATACTCCGTCTTCGGTAAATTGCTCAATCTCCAGCCTGTAAATCCGATCCGCATCCTTATGAAACCGGTCGTAGCTCAATTCATGCAGAACATATTTGGATATAAACAGGCAGCAGAGCAGTCCGGCTGAAAGGCTGAGAATACTGACAAGCAGGTAGGTCTTGTCTTTGAGAAGACGCCGGAGGGTTGGTTTGAGAGTTTTTTTGAGCATCTGGCTTTACACGGTTAAGAAGCATATAAAAGAGGCTTTTGTTAATAAAGCTAAAAAAATTAAAACTAGCCAGTGCTGATCAGGAAATGAAGGAAAATGTTATAATTGGTAATTCACGATCGTTTACCCGGAATCGGAATATTTCACTACATCAGCGAAAATCTGCGTTTCATCGGCGGAACTCCGCGAGAACCACAAACCGGATCTTTTTTCTCACTGATGTTCGCTGAGGTATGCGCTGTGTTTCGCAGAGTTTTGAAATACAAAAGGCCGGATCATTGATTTCCGGTACCATACGTCCTGAACGTGGTGAGCGTGAAAGCC
>CAZFAJ010000103.1:0-8885 GCA_964517005.1 uncultured Balneolaceae bacterium
TTCCTGACTTCCGCATTGGGACACCCTGTTAAAAGTTGAATAATTCAGCCAGCATCCTCTGCTCCTCATTCAAGATTAGAGTTTGATGTAGTTCCTCCTTGTTCAAGGGAGTGACAACTTTTATGGCATAGATTGTTTTTGCGATGTCGATGGCTTTTTCCGGACTCAGCTCCGTTTTTTTCTCTTTTAATTGCCTTTCCAGCTCTTTGTAGACTTTATAAGCTACAAAAGCGATACAAATATGGGCCTCAATTCTGCGCTGCAGCCTGTGATAAACGGGCCTGATTTTTAAGTCTGTCTTCGAAATTCTAAATGCCCGCTCTATCTTCCATAGATGAGCGTAGTTTTCAATCACCTGATCTTTTCCGAGCGTGGAGTTGGTCAGGTATCCCTTTAGCCCATCCCATTTAGCATCGTCTTCAAATTTCTCCCGATCAATGCTGATCGATACATCTCCTTCCATCCTCAGGTATTTATTATAGCCTCTGTTGTTGATGTTGGCTTTGGTGAGCTTTCCAGATTTGATTCGTTTTTCCAGCTTTTTCAGACCTTTTTCCCGATTGCGTTGATCTTTGCGTGCTCGTTTGTCACGATAGCTGATGATCAATCGTGTGGCGTCGGCTTTGTCAATAACACTGCTTTGGTTGTTCGTCAACGTCAACCCCAGAATCTGGTTTTTGATGGTTTGCGACTCGTTTTTGATCCGCGCCCCCAAAATAAACTCATAGCCTTTGTCCTGCAGGTCGGCAATGTTGGACTTGGACAGCAGCCCCGAATCAGCGACGATCACCAGCTTGTCAAGGCCGTATCTTGCCTTGAAGGCATCCAGTACCGGCAACATCGTGTGGCCTTCAAAGGTATTGCCCTGAAAAATTTCGTAGGCCAGTGGGTAGCCGTCCTCGCTGACCAACAGGCCCAGGACAATCTGTGGACGGTGATGTTTACCATCCTTGCTAAAGCCGGTTTTGCGCAGGGTATCTTCCCCATCAATGTCAAAATAAAGTGTCGTCACATCGTAAAACACAAACCGTATCTCTTTGCCCAAAATCTTCCGTGTATGGCGGTAGCTGATCTGTTGGACCGTTTCCTTTTGAGTGGAATAGAGCTTATCCAGATACCGGTAAATGGCATCCTCATCGACAGAGATATCATGATATTTTTGCAGATAGTCGGTGGTCCTGAGCTTGCTGGCGGGAAAACACAGCCTGGCCAACACCAGCCTGCGAAACAGATCATCGTCAATCTGGTTGAAGCCGATCTGGTCAAACAGTCTGCCAAGCAACAGCTCCGTTCCGGCTACCGTCACGCTTTGAATGCCCGAAATGAACGAGTGATACAGCTGTTTCTCATCATGGAAATCAATCTCGGATTGCCCCAGATGGTCGTTGATCCATTGGTGAGCACGGCGAATCAGCCGATCGACCTGCTGTGGGTCATCTGAGCTGCCCATGGTTTTTACCACCTTGTAGCTGCCCGAGCTTTTGTCGATGACCTGAACACTGGTGCTTCCACTTGTATTGGGTTTCTTACGTACAAACATGTCTCGAAAATACGCTAAAAAAAGATCGGGACACCCAAATATTAATTTTTATGCCTGTAAGTCGTTAAAAAACAATGCCGATATTTTTTACATAAAAAAAGTGCGGAAGTCAGGTGATGAATTCCCGCGGCCAAAATACAATCCTCAGTCATCGGGCAAAATACAATCCTCAGTCATCGGGTAAAATACAATCCTCAGTCATCGGGTAAAATGATTTATCATCATATTTCAAACTTAACACTCAGCGTTTGCAAAGCTCTCATCCCAACAGGAGCGTTCACCGTCTTTTTCGATAAATCCCTCTTTGGTTTCTGCGTTCCAGAAAATAAGAATGGAACTCTCTTCACCGGTATTTTGCAGTTCAAATTGAAATTCAACTCCGTTTTGCCGGAATTCCCACAGCACTTCTGATTCGTCAGATACATTTATCGCTCTTAGAGTCAGTACCCGCTCGGTATCAGATAGCTTTTCCCAGATAAATACGGGTTCGCTAAGTATCAGGGGAAGTCTATTCACATCTTCGGAATCCCCAAGCAATTCTTCAAGACGATTGACCCGCTCTTCGAACAGATCACCTAAAGGAACACCAAAAAATGAAAGTGAATTGACTCCTGAAAATGTCAGATTACTGACAACCGGCCCGAAAATATCCCATTCTCCCCGAAAGCCGTTATCTGAAGTGAATCCACGTATCAATTCTATTTTGTCTTCAATCATCAAACCTTCCGGAAACAGATCATCGGGTATCAAACCAGAGAAATCAGATGTAACCGACCACTCCGCACTGCCGTCAAATGACTCATTGGTAAGTTCAGCTGTCACCTCAAACTCAAATCCGGTATCGGTCAAACCACCGGTGTTCTCTACGGTTACTCTCCAGACAAAAATACCATCCTCAAATTCCGCTTCCACCTCTTTTGCAAGATCAAAAAAGATTTTTTGCGAACCCGAACTGGTTAGTACCAGCATCGTCTGCTGCATATACCGAAAGGCTTCGCTGAACGCTTTATTTGATGAATCTGCCTCTGAAGCACTGTTTGAAACCAGGAAAAACTCATCATTGATATCTGCTGCTTCAAACGATGGAAAATCGGGTGGCGGCATTTGAGGCCTTCCCCCATTTGTCACATCATCAGAACAGGAAGTGATCATTAAAAGAAAAAAGATAACAACAAGCCATATTTCCTTATTCATTTTTATATCCGTTTTCTTTGATTTTAATAGTTTTGGAATCAATATTTATTGTAAAGCTTCTGGTCATAGTCCACAACACTTTCAAAAATCTGTTTTTATCAGTCTAAAATAGTCCTTTATAGCACATTCGCAGAATTTATCAGAATACTCAACATCATGTAATACTTTTAAATTAAATAATTGTCTATTCAAATAGCAAACTGCCCGGGTTTGTTTTCGTGATAATCAAAACTTTTTTTGAACATGAATAGTTCTTTATGAATTGCGTAAAGACGGACTGTTTGCAGAAATCGTAATTGTCATTACGGTATGAGAAGATCCTGCGGAATCCGTCTGCCTGAATACATTTTCAAGGCCCTCAAAAATATTCCGGGATAGCCCAAACAGTTTTGTTTCATAATGAGTTAGTGATACTTCAACTCCATGCTTTTTCATTGCCTCAATCTGATTGTAAATGAGATCCATATAATCACCTCCGCCCATCGGATAGAGCGCAAATTTAGCTGCCACATTCAGATTCTCATTCTCTCTCAATGTTTTGTTCATACGGAAATCATCCTCGGCCAGAAAGGAATGTCCCTCCGAGTCACCGGGACAACCAATTGAAAACATTCCGCTGCAAACCACATGCTCACCTGATTTAGCAGTTTGAAGAAACACAGCTTGAACCACATCAAATACATGAGAAATTCGTCCGCGTGCAATCGTACTTACTTCATCAGTCTTTATCCAGACTTTGGAAGTATCTGTGGCTTCAAGTGCCGATAAAATCAGATCCGCAAATTGATCACACATCGGATAGATTGAAAAACTGCACCCTGCAATTTTATTTGAATCAGTTTTTTCTTCAGTCATTGTTCTAATTTAATTCTCAATTCTTAGTTCTTAATTTTTAATTTTTAATTCTTAATTAAAAATTATAAGTCCACTTTCACTTCAAGAAACGCATGTCGCGGCGGTTGCACAATGAATCCCGGGGTATCGAACGACCCGTCAAAATTTGTATCCAGGGGAGCACCGTTTGTGAAATAGAGTTTATCAAAAATATTATTCACTTTCAGATTGGCAGATAAGTACGAGTTTATACGTACATCAAGCCCAATATCTGCTTTAAAAAAGGAAGGCATCACAAACTCCGGGTTATTCGTCAGCTCCAGAAATGCTTCTCCCATGTAGCGTCCGGAGAATGATACATCAGCGCGATCGAAAACCCTGTATGTAATAGTCGCATTACCAAGCCAGTTAGGGCTCAGTATCGATTCCACATCTCTGAACACCTCATCCGTACCGCCCGGAGAAAATTCATCAATATTGGTTGTCATCCAGGTAGTGTTCCCTGAAAAGGACAATTTTTGCAGAGCGCTCCATTTCCACTCCAATTCAACTCCTGTCCGGCGGCTGTTCGAAATATTTTCACGCAACTGAACAAATCCTTCCGGAATAAATTCACCGGTTGGTGATATTTCATTACTGAATTGCATAAAAAATCCATTCACTTTTCCCGTTAACTTTTCTGTCGCAAAGCGAAAACCGGCTTCAAAATCATTTACATATTCTGCCTTTACAGAATTTTCATCCCTGACAATATCCAAATTGGCAGGATTGATATTCGTTGCTCCCAGAATATCCTGACGGGTTGGTTCGCGTCCGCTGCGGCCAAACGATCCATAGATATTCAGGTTTTGATTCAGATGGTATGTGATTCCTGCTTTCGGACTCACAAACGTCCATTTCCGGGTTGGCACCTCCGTTCCACTTCGTGATATCCCTGCATCAAGCAGAAAGCTGATATCTGGTTCCAGGTCCAGGCTGAGTGTGCGGATCTGCAAATCACCATAGAGCTCGACATTCCCAATTCTGTAGTTTGCCTTTGCAAAAGCACTGAATTCGTCTTTTTGAGAATCATCACTATAAAATATATTTTCACTCTCCGGTGCAAAAGACTCTTCGTTGATTCTGTCAAACCGGTATGCATGAATTCCTCCGGAAAGTTCTAATCCGCTGCCGTCATTATAATTCAGAGAGGATTTAAATCCATAGTGATCATTTTCGAGGCTAAATATTTGCTGAATAAATTCACCATTCGCACCGGGAAATCCAACCGGGAAATCTCCTCCGGCTCCTCCGTAATAAGCAGATGAATTAATAGACAGTCCATCCTTTATTGTTCGGCCATGCTGCACCTGAAATAGCTGCTGGCTAAAGTCATCTTCATCATTCTCCGATACCGTATTGGTGCGGGGCTCTTCACGAATCAGATCAATAGAAACGGGGGTATAAGCGAGCTCATTTTTTGTGCGTCCATTAAATGCAGTGATTTTTACGATATTATTTTTACCAAAATAACCGCCGGATGCAAAAAATGAAGTTGACTCGGTTCCGGAGTTAAAGCGGTATCCATCCGATCCTGTTTTACTGAACCTGGTAAAGAACCCAAAATTATTTATCGACCCGGTGTTCAGTTCGGCACTCAGCCGGTGGGAGTTAAAAGAGCCACCTGTTGCTTTTGCATTTACAGATGGAGTATCCATGGTAATATTTTGCGATTCAAAATTAACGGAGCCGGCATAAGAAGCTGTCCCGTTTGTACTGGTTCCCACACCCCGCTGAACCTGAGCAGACTGAATACTGTTTCCAAAATCATTGAAATTTGAAAAGAACACACCCTGGTCAATCATATCATTCAACGGAACGCCATTCAGAGTCATGTTGATCCGCGTCTGATCCATACCGCGCAGGCGCATGTAGCTGTAATTTGCAAACCGGGTTCCTGAATCGGAATGAGTTAAAATAGACGGGGTAAGTTTTTCGAGGGTAAAAATCGGATCCTGGCCAATGTTATCCTGCTCAATCTGAACACGATTGATGGTAGATTGAGTGACAGGCTCATTTTCATCCGCCCTCACATCATCAACAAAAACTTCATCGCCGCGTATAATCGTTGGTGTCAATTCAATGGTTAAGATCTCATTCACATCCTCTACCTGAAAATCACGTGATTCGTAACCTACAAAACTGACAGTAATTACCGATTCTTTATCAGGCAACAGATCCAGGATAAATGATCCGTCTGCTTTGGTTGACGTGCCATGCTCTGTCCCCTTTTGCACAACTGAGGCACCCGGCAGAACATCATTGGTGATACTGTCAATTACAATTCCCTGTACTGATTGTGCCCGGGCTGAATTGATAGTGAATAGAAACAGAATGATTGTAAGTATAATTTTAATCGTTGCTTGCACTGTAAATCCCTGAATTTAAGGTTTACGGCAGGAGCAATTTGTTGTAAGGAGGGCGACAAACAGATTCCGGTCAAAATAAATAATTGATTCAGAATCTGGCGGTTTCCCTTCGCCGGCATTATCCGGGTCAGGTTCATGGAGTATTATCTCAGCCCTTTAACAAGCACCCCCAACCATATTCAATAAGTTGATATAACTAAATTACCGGTTATTCCACCAAAATCAAAAAGAGAAATTCATTAAAAAATCGGTGTCCATTTTTCCGGATTGGATTCGCTCATGATCTCGTAAACTTTTTCGTAAATATCATCTGCACTTGGTTTTGAAAAATAGTCTCCATCCGTAGCATACGCAGGCCGGTGTGCCTGAGCAGTCAGGCATTGAGGTTCTGAATCAAGATAAAAGAACCCTTTTTGTTCATTCATCACCTTCTGCATCATATAGGCTGTTGCTCCGCCGGGCACATCTTCATCCACGAAGAGAACACGATTGGTTTTTTTCAGCGATTTTACAACAGAGTGATTTAAATCGAAGGGAAGCAGTGTGCGGACATCAATCAATTCTGCCGAAATTCCGGCGTCTTCAAGTTCCGGCAGCACAGATTCAACAATATTTAGCGTAGAACCATAAGATACAATCGTAATGTCAGTTCCTTCACTTATGATTTCAGGCACACCGAGAGGAACAGTAAATTCACCCAGGTTAGATGGGAGAGTTTCCTTTAGCCGGTAAGCATTCAAAGGCTCAATAATCAGAGCGGGATCATCACCCTGAATTAATGTATTGTAGAAACCCGCTGCTTCTGTCAGGTTTCTCGGAACACAGATATGCATCCCGCGAAGGCCGTGAACCAGCATTCCCATGGGTGAACCGGAATGCCAGATTCCTTCAAGCCGGTGCCCGCGGGTTCTGACGATTAAAGGGTACGCCTGACCACCCTTTGTTCTGTAACGGACTGTTGATACATCATCGCTCAGTGTCTGGAAACAGTAGAGAACATAATCCAGGTACTGAATTTCTGCTATGGGCCTGAGACCTCGAAGCGCCATTCCGATTCCCTGGCCAAGTATAGTTGTTTCCCGGATTCCTGTATCGGAAACACGAGTTTTGCCATATTTATCCTGCATACCTTCGAGACCGAGATTTACATCACCTAATTGCCCGGTATCTTCTCCAAACACAAGTACGTTGGGGTATTTTGAAAACAGAGCGTCAAAATTATCCCTCAATACAACCCGGGCGTCTACACGGCTTGAATTTTCATCATATTCCGGCTTCACTTCTTTCACTTTCAAGGGTGAATTTTTTGTCTCACTGTAAAGATGTGAATTATATTTTCTGTTATTTACCTGGAGTTTCTCTTCCAGCCAGTCACCCAATCGCTTTTTTGCCTCAGAATCGTTTTTTCTGAGTATTCTCATCGCTTTCCTTGCAGTTGAAATCACATCCTTCCGAATCGAATTCGGTTTTTGTTTTAATTTCTTTTCAAGTTCGCTGATTTGACTGCTTACGGTATCAGCCGAATCCATAAGTTCATCAAGCAGAATCATCAATTCTTCTTTATCCGATTTAATGGGATCCTGAAATGCTTTCCACGCAGCCTTCTGTTCTCCTTTTACGAAGTCTTTTGCTTCCTCTTCAATTTTATCCAGATCTTCTATACCGGCAAGATCTTCATTCAGTATCCATTCCCTCATCTGGTTACAGCAACAGTACTCCTTTTCCCATTCGAGTCTTTCATCATCTTTATACCGTTCATGGGAACCAGAGGTTGAATGTCCCTGAGGCTGAGTAACCTCCTCAACATGAATCAGAACAGGTACATGATCCTTTCTTGCAACATCTGCAGCCTGCTTATAAACTTCCTGCAATTTCAGATAATCCCAGGCCTTTACCGTTAATATCTCAAATCCATCTTCCTGCTTGGTTCTCTTAAAACCCCTTAACAATTTGGAGATACTCTCTTTTGTGGTCTGGTATTTTTTAGACACTGAAATCCCATAACCGTCATCCCATACCGAAATAACCATGGGAACTTGTAAAACACCGGCCGCATTAACTGTTTCCCAAAAATGTCCTTCTGAGGTACTGGCGTCCCCGATTGTTCCCCAGGCAATCTCATTTCCATTGTTCGAAAAATCAGTCCAATCGTGCAGCAGTTCATTTTCCCGGTATATTTTCGAAGCCTGAGCGAGTCCTAAAAGTCTGGGCATCTGGCTGGCCGTAGGAGACATATCTGCAGATGAGTTTTTCCGGTCTGTCTGTGATTTCCATTCACCGTTTTCATCGATAAGGCGGCTTGCAAAATGAGAATTCATCTGGCGTCCGACAGAATTTGGATCCGCTTCCACATCCGGATTGGCATAGAGCTGCGCAAAAAATTCCTGGACTGTCAGTTCACCGATGGCAAGCATAAAAGTCTGGTCCCTGTAATAACCGGACCGGAAATCGCCATTTTCAAAATGTCTTGCCATTGCAATTTGAGGCAGTTCCTTTCCGTCACCGAAAATCCCGAATTTGGCTTTACCGGTAAGTACTTCTTTTCTTCCCAGCAGAGACATTTCGCGACTAATCCTTGATAATTTATAATCTTCAAGAATCTGTTCCACTTCTTTTTCGGAAAATTTAATTTTTGCTTCTGTCGCTTCTTCTTTTGTCATCATACCTTATTTTTTGAATCAGCATCGCATGCCTTTAAGGATCTCATCAAGGCTGCATAATGATACAGGTATCATTGATTTTAACAAAATCAATGATCTAAACAGAACTCATTATGTCGATTCAGTCGTTTAAAATTCTAAATTAACAGTCCCGGCAATTTTTTATTCGGCAAATCCGCCTTTCGTCATATTGATTGGATCAAGTGCCTTTCTAAGTTCTTTTTCATCCAGATCAGTCAGCTCGAGTGC
>CAZFAJ010000104.1:0-2994 GCA_964517005.1 uncultured Balneolaceae bacterium
AAATCATCTGTAATCGAATATAAATGCGTCTAAATCTGAAACTCATTTTTGGGTTTGTATCGGTAGCGGCTTTAATATTGATAGTCGGGGCATCGTCGTATTTTTTAAATGATCAGATCAAATCCGATTTGATAGAAGAGAGTAAATCTACAGCCAATGAGTTGCAAACATTTTCGGAGCTTACATTGAACTTGCAAAACTCTTTGATCTATGTAAGGAATTTTTTAGTGGAGTCGGATAAACTACAGGAAAATCCGGATGATCTTGATGTTAACCTGAAAGTTTCTTTGGCTGAAGATCAGGTAAATCAAAGTTTAAACAGATTTGAAGAGCTCCTGGGCAGAATCATGAAAGAAAAAAAAGGTCAGGGGCTGGAATCTGAAACTGCACTTTTTTACCGCCAGGAAATGCATGGAATTGTCGACTCGCTTCAGTCGGCATTTGTTCCCTATAAATCATTGATAAGTCAATTGCTTGATCTCGATAAGCAAGAGGATGATGAATTTGGTGATCAGATGTATAACACCACAATAGAACCATACTATCGCGGAACACTGCTGCCGATTATTGAACAGCTCAGAGAGAATGAAAAAATAAGAGTTGAAGCACAGCTGAGTATTTTACAGGATGAAGCTGAAAAGACAGGTATTAAAATAATCACATATACCGGTATAGGGTTTATTGTTGCCATGTGGCTTGCCTATTTTGTCTACTTATCGATAGCCAGGCTTTTGAAAAACCTATCTGAAGCAGCTCAGCGTATCGGTGACGGAGATTTGGATAGCAGAATTCGTCTGGGGACCAATGACGAACTTGAAAGGGTTGCAGAATCTATAAATCAGATGGCAGAAAAACTGAGTAAAAGTATGGTTTCTAAAGCCTATGTGAATAATATATTACAGTCTATGGGTGATATGCTTGTTGTTACAAATAATGATCTTCTCATAACAATGATGAATCAGGCAACTTTGAAAAAGCTGGATTATACAGAAGAAGAATTGAAGGATACATCTCTGAGTACGCTGATTTGCGATTCAGAGAAGGATGAAATCAGGAAAAAGCTCAATGAGCTTGAGAATGGGAATCCTACCAGTGTTGAAACTAATTTTAAAACGAAACGAGGAGACTTTATACCGGTAATACTATCATATTCACAAATAACCGACAATTTTGCGGATAATCACGGCCTTGTCTGTGTGGCAAGTGATATATCCCTGCAAAAAGAAGCAGAAAAAAGAATTTCAGACTCTCTGAAAGAAAAGAATGTTTTACTTGCAGAAATTCATCACAGAGTAAAAAACAATCTTGCCGTAATATCGGGACTGTTGCAGATGCAGATTTGGAATATTGACGATGATCGAAATATTGAAGCTCTCAAAGATAGCCAGATGCGGGTCCAGTCGATCGCACTTGTGCATGAAAAGCTTTACCAATCAGAATCTTTCACAAATATTAATTTCGAAAGTTACATCACCGACTTGGCAGGTGCTATACAGAAAACTTACAATAACAATCAAAAAGAGGTTGATATTGACGTTGAAATCGACGACATAAAAATTACGCTGAATCAGGCAATACCACTATCACTGCTATTAAATGAATTGATCGTGAATGCATATAAACACGCATTTAATGGAATTGATAAAGGCAGAATATTTATTAAACTTCAAAAAATTGAAGAAAATCTGATGCTCCATTTTGGAGACAATGGAACAGGTTTGCCACCTGACGTGGAATTGAAGAAAAGTCAGTCGCTTGGCTCAACATTGATTAAAACACTTGTTCAGCAATTAAACGGAGCTTTTGAGGACATCTCATCAAAAAAAGAAAAAGGGTTTCACATTCAGGTAGAATTTCCGGCCGGAACATAAGTTTGGAATTAAACATTTTAGTTCCGGTTCCATGATTAAAACAACGGAAAAACAGAATGTTTACTTCTAAAATTTACCAATGTCAATTTATGTGAGATTTTGAATTTCTGAATATTCTTCATCGGTAAAAATGCGTGATTTGATGACAAACCGAACTCCCAATGGAATTTCAAGTGAAAAACTTGCCCCTCTTCCTTCAGTGACATCAACAGTTAAATGAGTGTGTTTCCAGTATTCATATTGATCGCGGGACATATAAAAATCGCACCCGCATATTTCTCCAAGTTTTATGTCACTAAATCCTGTTTTGAAATCACCATCTTCGAAACACATAGGAGAAGAACCATCGCAGCAACCGCCGCTTTGGTGAAACATCAGCTTCCCGTATTTCTCCTTTAGTTTTTCAATTACTTTTTCTGCTTCTTTGGTTACAGATACCCGTTCTACACTCATGATTTTTACCTAATGGATTGTGATTTTGGTTATGAGATTCATCGGATGACTTGAAAGATTGTTTTCACCCGGGGATTGTGATACCTCTGTCATCCGATGAATTCGGATCAAACTGCTAAAAGAATCCCATTGCTTTTTTATCGTAGGATATCAGCATGTTCTTGGTTTGGCGATAGTGATTCAGCATCATTTTGTGATTCTCACGGCCGAATCCGGATTTTTTGTAACCGCCAAATGCTGCGTGAGCCGGGTAGAGATGATAGCAGTTTACCCATACACGTCCTGCTTTGATTTTACGCGGAATCTGGTAGGCCTGATGCATATCACGGGTAAATACACCGGCTCCGAGGCCGTATAGTGTGTCATTGGCAATTTCAAGGGCATCTTCTTCATCTTTGAAAGTGGTAAGTGATGCAACCGGGCCAAAGATCTCTTCCTGGAATACACGCATTTTATTATGGCCCTGGAAAATGGTGGGTTCAACATAGAATCCCTCATTCATTTCATTTCCATTTCCGCTTGTAGCTACCATGGTATCAGCTTCTTCCATATCACCGTGTCCGTTATCGCTTGCATTGGCTACAGCCCACGCTTTACCACCGGTGAGAACTTTGGCGCCTTCCTGTCTTCCGATATCAATATAGTTCATGATTTTCTCAAATTGGTCTTT
>CAZFAJ010000104.1:3094-8869 GCA_964517005.1 uncultured Balneolaceae bacterium
ATGATCTGCCCCACAACACCTAACGGCTCCGGTACAAGCATACTTACCGTATTTTCATCCAGTTCGGCTACTGAACCTTCTTCGGCACGTATCACACCGGCAAAATAACGGAAATGATCCACAGCCAATGGCAAATCGGCATTCAGTGTTTCGCGAATCGCCTTACCGTTGTCGATGGTCTCAACGCGGGCCAGATATTCAAGATTTTCTTCCATCACATCCGCAATTTTGTTCAGCAGAATACTTCTTTCCGTTGCTGAGGTATTGCCCCATTCATCTTTGGCTTTGTGTGCCGCGTCAAGTGCCAGGTTTATATCCTTTTCATTTGAACGTGCTACTTTTGCGAAGGGCTTTCCATCCACAGGGGAGATGGCATCAAAATAATCTCCATCCACAGGGGGTGTGAATTTTCCACCGATAAAATTATCGTACATATTTTTGAATTTGGGTCTTTCGTATAGCATAATCAGCCTCCTAATATAGAGTTACGTGTTTGGTTAATATAAAATAAATTCGAAGCGCTTCCATTCCTAAAGCAATTTACTCTATAACTGATTTGTTTTTTTTCTATTGTCTTGAAATTGCTCCGGCTTGATGGGTCTGTATGATACGATTCGGAGAATGCAAAAGCTAAAAGTGAAAAGAAATTCATTTGCTGCCTGTTTAAAGCTATCAGCCAAAAGCTGAAGGCTGATAGCCTCGAATTATAACTGTTGGTTGCCGATGATACAGCAACACACTCCATGACCGACACTTTTTCAGGCAGAGTCTTGATTAAAAAACATGATACATTTTTGATAAATACCAGTTTACTGGAAATAATCAGGCCAATCGGTTATGAAACCCGTTCTGTAGCCTGAATATCTTTTTCAGATTCTTGTTCACCCCTAACGGAATAGGACTGTTTTTGGCTGTTGGCAAATTTTACGAGAGATAACATAATCGGCACTTCGATGAGTACGCCTACAACAGTCACCAATGCTGCCCCTGATTGTATCCCAAATAACATGATGGCAACAGCAACAGCAAGCTCAAAGAAATTGCTGGCACCTATCATGGAGCCGGGAGCACAGGTCTGATAGTTTAAGTTCAGCCATTTGCCTCCGTACCACGCGAGGAAGAAAATAAAATACGTTTGAATGGCAAGAGGCAAAGCAATAAGCAGAATGACGAGAGGTTCAGCTAAAATGCGGTCGCCCTGATAGGCAAACAGCAAGATAAGCGTCAGAAGCAATGCTGTGATGGATACCGGTTTAAATTTGGGTAAAAAACGTATCGTGTACCATTCCATCCCTTTCTTTTTCACAAGAATTTTATGGGTCAGGTATCCGGCTGCAAGGGGTATAACCACAAATGCCACTACGGATGTTACCAGGGTGTTGTAGGGAATGGTGATATCGGTGATGCCCAATAAAAATGCCACGATGGGTATAAACAGAATCAGTATTAAAATATCATTGACCGATACCTGAACCAGGGTGTAAGTGGGATCGCCGTCGGAGAGATACGACCATACGAACACCATGGCCGTACACGGAGCGGCTCCCAGCAATATAGCACCGGCAATGTATTCCTGAGCCATGGATGGCTCAATCCATGCGCCGTAAATATGGTAAAAGAAGATCCATGCAAAGAATGCCATGGTAAATGGTTTTATCGCCCAGTTTATAATAACGGTCCAGACTACGCCTTTTGGGGCTTTGCCGACATCTTTCAATGAAGCAAAATCAATCTGCAGCATCATAGGGTAGATCATTGCCCATATGAGTATGGTGATGGGGATATTCACATTGTACAGGTTGAAATCACTCAGTATTTCAATAGAATCTCCCATAACATAACCGAGAGCGATTCCCACGGCTATACAGATTAAAACCCAGAGAGTGAGGTATTTTTCAAAAAAGTCGATCGATTTATTTTTTTCAGCCACGGGATTGTTTATTTAAATTTTGTTAGATGGTACAATTTTTTTTGATCTTGATTTACCGGTCAGCGGGAATTAGCATCAGAGGTTTTGAAGTGTAGCGGGCAACGCGCATACTATTGCTGCCAATAAAAAGGCTGGACAAATAGCCTCTTCCCTGCGATCCCATTGCAATCAGGGATACGTCATTTTTATCAGCGTATTCTGTTATGCTTTCCCAGACATCGCCTTGTAGAGTCAGGGATTCTACATTTTTGATTCCCCTGTTTACCAGAAAATCTTTCCGGTGTTTCATTTCCGCTTCAAAGGCAGGATTTGTCTCAGATTGAATGTGTAAGAGGATAACCTGGGAATCCCTCAACTCAACATTTTCAAAAAGTTTAAGTACTCTATCCGCATTATCTGAAAAGTCGGTCGGAACCAGAATCCTCTTTGTGAAATTTTTGCAGATAGAAACATTTTTATTATCGGATTCATCTGATACCCTGAGCAAAAGAGTGGGTAATACTGAACGCTGTATGATTTCGGAAGCTACACTTCCAAGAAATAATTCGGAAAACCGATTATGGCCCCGGTGGCCCAGAATTAAGAGATCAACTTCAAGTTCCCGGGCTGTTTTTAGTATAATAACAGGTGCATAGATACTTGATTCCACCTTCAGTACAAAATCTGCCTCAAAACCCTGATCACTGATATTTTGCGAATAAGATGTTAGCTTTGATTCAAAAGGGGACCTGTCAAACTTCTCAGCTCCGCCGGGATAAGGATTTGAAACAGCTGTCATGAGGGTTACTTTTTTGATTCCAAGCTTTTCCAGATCTTCCATGCAATGAACCAGGTCATCACTTGATTTAGACAGGTCAACGGCTAAGAGAGCGTGTTTGAATTTCATTTATTGTCCTCCTTGTATATGTTTTTCGATTTTTTCATTCTGAATCTGAATGCAAGAAGATCAGACTTTCAGTTTTTCAGGCCTTTCAGAAATCAGGGATTGCAATACCTGGTCTTCCGCAATCCAGGGAATGGCATAGAGCTTTTTGGCATGTTTTTTCTCGATCTCCTCAAGCAGGGGGATCTCTTCTGCAGCCCGCTGTTTCAGGAGCGGGTCAGATATATCTGTGGCCGCCATACTTTGATTTGCAATCCATGCATATGGTTCAATATTGGATCGCCGCAGATCCTCCTGTAATTTCGCCGCTTCCGTAATCGGTGTGGTTTCAGGAACGGTTACAATCAGCAGTTTGGAATATTCCGGATCCTGTAAATACATATATGGAGTTTTCAGTTTGTCTGCATCCATATTTGTATTTCGCAACACCTCTTTATGGTAGCTTCCGGTCGTATCGAGCAGAAGCAGGGTATGGCCGGTTGGCGCGGTATCCATCACCACAAATTTTCTTTTGGCCTGGTGTAAAGCTTTTGAAAAGGCCTGAAACACGGCCACCTCTTCCGTGCAGGGTGATTCCAGGTCTTCACGGAGCAGCTTGAGCTCTTCGTCGGTTTTATTCTTTCCGCGCTGGCTGAGGACCTTCTCTATGTATGCCTGTTTCTCCTCTTCGGGGTCTATCCGGTCTACTGTGAGATTGTCCGGCAGTTCCATATTACCGATGTGATCCATCAGGTGAGCAGCCGGATCGGTCGTAGTGAGGTGGACGGGGTAACCGCGGCGCGCCAGTTTCAGAGCTACTGCTGCTGCAATAACGGTTTTCCCGACACCGCCTTTTCCCATGGTCATCACCAGGCCGTGTTCTTTATCAGCTGTAATATCCGTAACAAATGCATCCAGATCAGGCAAATGACTTTCAACCTGTTCGGTTAGAATAGAGCTGCTGTTCTCCTTGATCTTTTCTTTATCGAGCGGCTCAAAAACAGTGCGCAAACGATCCAGGCCCAACAAATTGTAAGGCCTCAAAGGAAACACAAGCTGTTGCAGGTTCTTTAGCCGCTCCGGCATCTGCTCAAGTGATTTGTCTGCTTTCTGTTTCATTTTTTGTGCATATGGATCCGATTCATCCACAGGTTCAAAATAGCCGTTAATCAACAGCACCTGGTTTGATAGTCCCATCTCATCCAGTTCCCTGCCGGACCGGTCTGCTTCGCGGAGGGCAGAATCATCCGGGCGGCTTACGAGATAAACCGTCGTCGCATCTTGATCCTGAAGGCGTTCTACTACTTTCTGATAGCGCTCCTGGCTGGTTTTCAGGGCGGAGGATGGGCCGATACAGGAGGCGCCGTCGGGATTCGATTCTATAAAATCGCTCCATGCGGCCGGCAGCTCTAAAAGACGCAATGTATGACCGGTTGGTGCAGTGTCAAAGATAATCACATCGTAAGGCTGATCATTCTCATCACCTGCAACATAGCGGGCAAACTCGTCAAATGCGGCAATTTCTGTCGTGCAGGCACCGGATAATTCTTCCCTGATTTTCTCAATCTCATGTTTCGGAAGGATATCTTCCATCGGGGAGATGACCCGGTTTCTGTACTCTTCAGCTGAGAGTTCCGGATCGATATTTACGGCATGCAGATTCTCAATCCCGTTTATGGGTGTGATTTTTTCTGTGACGTCTGTTTCAAGAACTTCTTTCAGGTTAGAAGCCGGGTCAGTGCTGATCAAAAGTACTTTTTTACCATTATCAGCCAGTTTTACGGCGGTTGCACTTGCAAGTGATGTTTTGCCCACGCCGCCTTTTCCTGTGAAAAAGATATAGGGTGTTATTTGCGGTAATTTCATGAAAATAGCCTTGGTTACTCAGTATTTTTTTAGATTTTATTTACGCTTAATTAGCAGCATCCGCTTCCCGGTGCACAACCATTTGCAGGGGTCTGTTCTACACCCAATAGTTTGTTCGCAAGCTGAATCATATTGCCGGATGGAACCTGTTTCACGTTCTGTCCAATTTGCAATGCTTGAGCAATATCTTCTTCCGTCAAGCCCAGGTTTTTTGCTTTTTTGAAGTGAAATTTTAGACAAGATTCACAGTTCGAGGCCAGCGCGGCGCCTAACGCCACTAATTCTTCAACTTGCTCAGTCATGATGTTTTGTGGTTTATCTGCCTGATTATTTTCAGTTGCAGATGTGGGTTGTTTATTCGTTTCTAATCCGAGTAAATTTACAAGCTGGTCGCGATTCGGGTAACCACCTTCTGCAACTACTGTGTCATTTACAAAAATAATTGGCAAACACTCTGTTCCGGTTTTCTGTAATCGTGTGAGAACCTCTGGTTTCATTTTAAAAGCTTCAGGTTCCTGACCCAGGTTGAACCGGTTTACTTCTATTCCCTGTGCTTTCAGCCATTTCACATCATTGGCAAAATCGGCAAGTGTATCGTCTACGTCAGATCCGCAGACACCGGTGCTGCAACACATGGCCGGGTCGTAAACTTCAAGTACGGTTTTGGTTTCTGTTTTTGGATTCATGCTATATATCGTTAAGTTGTTTTTAATTCATCGTAAAAATACGATTAATATATCTCTATACCAAATCGTGAGGCTAATTCTTCATTCTTGATTTTTTGAATTCTTAATTTTGAATTATGTAATTGGCTCATCGAAATTTCTCCGCGAACTTTGCAATGATCATTGCGCGCTTTGCGCGAAACACGTACTGGCCGGGGTTTTTTCCTGTTTCTGAAACAGATTCAGGCCTGTAAGGTTCATTATTCTATTCAAGGCTTCCTGCATCACCCTCCGATACGGTTTTCTGTCATTTTGCAGATATGGGCGGAGGGTGTGGGGATTGATTCCGATCCGCCCCCGGGTTTCGTCCCGCCCGTTCGAACCAGGTATTATTTTCACTTCACATCTGTCCAAAACGTTTTTCTCGAACCCGAAGGGTTCAACATGAATAG
>CAZFAJ010000105.1:0-8829 GCA_964517005.1 uncultured Balneolaceae bacterium
CTTTTTCGATTTCAGGTCTGAGGCTGAAGTATTGAGGTTTATTTGTGTTCATATTAATATTTTTTTTCTTTTGCTTACTGTTAAATTTCCATCTCCTCACGAATGTAGACATAATAACTTTCAGAGAGTTAGGACAAACCCGGCAAATGTTTGGATTATTTGCGCATTTATAGATAATATTTTATGAGAACTTCCCTGGGCATTCCCAAAAAACTAATCGATTAAGGTTACTGTTGTTTCTACAAAAAGCCAGTTAATTGAAGATGCTCTGCAGGCTGAAATTGACCGTGCGAAAAGAAAGCGTTTGATTGCCAGAAAAGGAACTATTGACCTGAATATTGATTTCGACAATCTCAGAGTCCGTGTTTTATGTCGAGGTATAATGTTCTCATCGACAGTCCGGTTTGGATTGAATATTTCAAGAAAGGTGGCCTTATAATGCTGGATCGCCTTATCTAAGAAGACCTGGCGTGGGCCTTTCTTTTTGGTACTTCCCTTCGGCGGGTAGTGTGGTTGTAGTTCGCAGCTATGTTTTGGCACCCGCCGGCTTCCAATAAAACAACCGTTTCATTATTACATGCCTTATACTATTTTAAAAATAGTTCTGAAAGTTATCCGGGTAATGACCGCCCAACTATTTTGAAATTAATTACAGAAACTATGACTCTCCCTGAAAAGGACATGCGATATCTGAAACTGCTTGCACAGCAGTATCCAACGATTCCGGCAGCCTCTACGGAAATTATTAACCTGAGTGCCATTATGGAGCTGCCAAAGGGAACAGAACACTTTATCTCTGATATTCACGGTGAGTATGAATCTTTTTTGCATGTGCTGCGCAATGGCTCGGGCTCCATTAAGAGGCGGATTGAGGAGGTGTTCCAGGATACCCTGCTCCAGCAGGAGAAACAAAACCTGGCAACACTGATCTACTATCCCCGGAAAAAGCTGCCGCTCATACTTAAGAGTGTAGAATCCAGGGATGAATGGTACCGGATCACTCTTTTCAGGCTGATCAAAATGTGCCGCATCTCTTCATCCAAATATACGCGAAGCAAAGTTCGAAAGGCTCTGCCTAAAGATTTCGCCTATATCATTGAAGAACTTTTGCATGAACAGGAGAGCGCAACAAACCGCCAGGAGTACTACAACAGTATCATCAGATCCATCATTGATACCGGACGGGCGGAGGCTTTCATCACCGCCCTGGCTGAATTGATTCAGAGGCTGGCCATCGCGCGTCTGCATGTGATCGGCGACGTGTACGACCGCGGTCCGGGTGCACATATTATCATGGATACGCTTCTGAATTACCACTCAGTCGATTTCCAGTGGGGTAACCATGATATCGTCTGGATGGGAGCCGCATCCGGCAGTGAAGCGTGCATCGCCAATGTGATACGTGTATCGCTGCGGTACGCAAGTATGGAAACTCTTGAAAACGGCTATGCCATCAGCATGCTGCCGCTGGTCTCACTTGCAATGGATGTATATGGAGATGATCCCTGTGATCAGTTCAGATCCAAAAACGAAGATTCTGAGTTTACTGAAAATGAGGAGCAATTGATGGCCCGGATGCACAAGGCCATCACCATAATCCAGCTGAAACTGGAGGGACAGATTATCCGTCGCCGTCCTCAGTTCAGGATGGACGACCGGCTGCTTCTGGATAAAATTGATTTTGATGCAGGCACAATCCGTATTGACGATAACACCTATCCGCTGCTGGATACCCATTTTCCCACCATTGATCCGTCCGATCCCTATGCCCTCTCAGAGCAGGAAAAGATGGTCATAGAAAGGCTTTGTCTCTCTTTTGCAAACAGCGAGCGGCTACAGGCTCATGTCCGCTTTCTCTTTTCCAAAGGAAGCATGTATATGACATATAACGGGAACCTGCTCTACCACGGCTGTATTCCCATGACAAAAAGCGGGAAACTGCGCCATTTCAATTTTGATGATACCGACCACAGTCCCAGTGAGTTCATGGACAGGATGGAAAGATTATCGCGACAAGGATATTTTACCTCCGATAATCCTGAAAAGAAACAATACGGGCAGGATACCATGTGGTATTTATGGAGCGGTGAGCAATCTCCGCTTTTCGGTAAATCCAAAATGGCTACGTTTGAACGCTATTTTATCAACGACACCGAAACCCATACGGAGGAGATGAATCCCTATTACGATTTCCGGGCTCAGCAAAAGGTGGCTGAAGAGATATTAGCCGAATTTGGCCTCGATCCTGAAACAGGGCATATTATCAATGGTCATGTGCCTGTAAAGGTGAAGAAAGGAGAAAATCCTGTGAAAGCCGGCGGAAAGCTCCTGGTCATTGACGGCGGTTTTGCCAAGGCATACCAGGCCAAAACCGGAATCGCCGGTTACACGCTTATTTTTAACTCGTACGGACTGCTCCTTGCCGCCCACGAATCGTTTGATTCGACTCAGATCGCAATAGAGGAAGCCCAGGATATTCATTCCGAAACAGAAATCCTGGAACAGAACCGGAAGAGAATACGGGTCCGGGATACGGACAAAGGAGAGGAAATCGGGGAAAAAATCAGGAACCTGGAAAATCTTCTAAACGCCTACCGGACAGGTGCGATTAAAGAATCATACAAACTTCAGCAATAATCTCTTCCTGCTTTCACTGATTTGTGGTTCATATTTGTTGATCAATGTATACCACGGATACCCGATGATCACCAATTCAATCATATATGACATAAACCATATATTCATAGAGTAGTAAATACCGATATGCATGCCGATTAAAAGGGTGATGATATACGGCCGCAGCTTTTTCCACCAGACCAAAAATGCGGTAAGCTCCGTGAGTAGCCCGACAGCCAGTATCACGGTTGCGATGAACCTGCTGCTGAGTGCAAGTTCCTGGATAAAGCTGTAATTAAATTCGCCGTACCCTGCCAGCACATCCACCGATTTTTCCGAGATCCAAAGCCACAAATGATTACCATCAATCCAGGTAATCCCGGTACCAACCATCTTGCTGATTCCTGCCGATGTATATGCAAGGCCCAAAAAAAAGATTAAAAAACCGTATGCGAATGACAGTGCCCTTATTTTCTCTTTAAAAAATGTGAACCCGAGTCCAAGCGCAAGCAGGCTGAAACCAAGTAAATTGGAGCTGTGAGGAATTTCACCTAACGAAAAGCGGCTTATATATTGAATGTGGAGCAACAGAAAAGCTACGAGATAGAGCCAGGAGTATTTTCTGTAAAAAAAGGCGATTCCGCCAAAAAGTGTAATCAGAACCGCATTAACCAAAGCAAGATTGTAGTCAAAAATCAAATCCATCGGCAGGTAGTTTGCCAGGCCCAGCGGCAAAACCACATCACTGATTTTCAAAATAAAAACCCCCCACGACCATGCATAAATAATCGTATAGGTCACAGTAAAGAGTTCAATAAGCCTGAGAAAAAGCTTCACACCCAGGGAATCCTCATGTTCAAAATGAAATAAATTTTTTAGCAATGATTCCATCAGTTTTGTCAGAACAATTTTGGATTTTTATATGTGCTGTCTGCGGTTAACAAAAAGAGCGGAACCGAGGAAACAACGACTGAATCCGATTCCGTGAGGTAACCATCTACCCTGGCAATCAGCCATTTCTTATCTCCAAGTGATTCGGCATCGAGCAGGCCTCTGAGAGCGTTAAGCCGGCGATCATTCCAGTCTTTGGTTTTGGAAATAAAATTTGCATAATCAATCGCATCAACGCCGTGGCCGTAGAGTGAAATGAACCGGCCGTTGATCTCTTCGAGCGAAACCGTTTCCCACAGCTGCTCTTCCGGTGCGTCATCAACTTCAATAACCAGTGCGCGTGACCACGGATTCCCGGCCTGGGAAAACATCGGGAAGATACTAAATGGCCAAAATTCGCCTTCATGGGTAGCGACCAGCAGGATATTGATCAATAACACGACCGCTAAAATTTTTTTATGCTTTTTAAATCCGTTCATTACAATAAGCCGAATTTTTCTGAATCCCGGACAAACATTTCAAACGATTCCCTCTCTTTCTTTGACAGGCTGAACTTGGGATGCCCGAACAGGTTCCTTTTAATTTTTGAATGCCAGAAATATTGAATCCAGCTTTCCGGAGAGTTCTTCAATCTTCTGAGAAAGTGTCTTTTTCCTGATACATTGGTTCCGTGAAAAACCCGCACAAAGAGGTAAGAGTAGGAAAGATCCAATTGCCTGTATCTCTTTTTCATCTTCCATTCGTTGAGATAGACGGTATCCTCCTCCCTGTTCATGGACGGATATTTGATATTGTCGTCCCTTCTGTGAATGATAGAACTGGGCGATCCTCCCGGAAGTGATCCGATATACGGATATTCGGAATATTCATCGGCATTAATATGAAACAGGTTTCCTTCCAGGCAACAGGCATCAAACCCATCCTTCAGAGCATCTAACTGAATTTTAATCCGGTCCGGATGAAACCAGTCATCATCATCCCAGCAGATCATGTAATCGCCTTTAGCATGTTCCAGTGATATGTTTCGAAGCTCGCCCAGGATATTATCTGGTGAAGGCTCAATTTTCACATAGACAACTTCTTCACTGTTAAAATCCTGAAGCAGATCATCAACCGGCTCGACTCCGTTATCAATAATGACAATTTCTCTGTTCCTGTGAGTCTGATTTTTGTAAGATTCAAGGGACCTTCTCAATAGTCTTTTCCGGTCAGCGGTAACAATCAGGCAGCTTACTTTGTCACTTTTGATAAATTTCTCACTCATAAAAGGGGGAGATTCTGTTTTTATAATCCTTACAACTTCTGCTTACGGTTTTAAGACATGAATTAATGCAAGTTTACCATTATTTATTTTGACTTGCAATCAGCTCTGTGTGATCTGGATTGGCCGATTGTTGGT
The DNA here is from genome assembly GCA_964517005.1 of uncultured Balneolaceae bacterium. Classification (GTDB taxonomy): domain Bacteria; phylum Bacteroidota; class Rhodothermia; order Balneolales; family Balneolaceae; genus CAYVBJ01. Next base: position 4,907 of record CAZFAJ010000105.1, read on the forward strand.
TTATACTCAAGTTCTGCAAAAAGGCGATGCGGTTTCAGCTGCTGCGTGTATAAAATGGCAAAATTTTATTTTGTAGATGCTGGAGAAAGAGTACAGGAAAATCTTCAAACACCTGATCCACCTGTGGTGGATCGATTTTCACTTCGTGTTGCTTCGTGACCTCGTGTCCTCGTGGCAAAAACCGGGAGATCAGCCGGGAGACGGACACAGTGTCTTATCTCATCTCATCTCTCTTTCAAGCTGTTTGCGTATCCTGGTCTGTTCCCTGATAAACCTGCGCCATTGGTCACTTGCTGCTTTATGCTCTTCAAATGTGCGGCTGAACAAGTGGCTCCCATCGGGCGTTGCAACCATATACAGATAATTATGACTGGCAGGATGTAAAACCGCTTTAATTGATTCCAGGTCCGGGTTGGTTATGGGGCCCGGCGGCAGCCCATCAATCAGGTAGGTATTATACGGATGTTCAAACCTGTAATCTTCAAACAGCAGGCGCCGCTTTTCGCCCAGGGCGTAAATCACTGTTGGGTCAGCCTGCATTCGCATATTTCTGTTCAGCCGATTCAGATAGAGTCCGCTTATTTTTCGTTTCTCTTCTCTCACTTTTGCTTCCCACTCCACGATAGAAGCAAGGGTAAGAATTTCATGAAGATCGAGGGGATTCTGTGAAATCTCGTCGGACAATCCATCCACAACAATACGTTCAAATTCACCGTGTATTCGTTTAACAACCGATTCCGGGTCTGTTGTCCAGAAAAATTTATAACTTTCAGGAAGCATTTTTGCTGCCAGGTCGCTACCGGTTACTCCTAACTCTAAAGCTACTTCGCTGCTGTCCTTGAAGATATCAGCAAATTCAGCTGAATCAGCCCGGAGCTGCCGTGCCAGATTTCGTGAGATTAGTGCAGCATCAAGTCCCGGCAGCACTGTTACCTGGGTTTCATCCTGAATACCGCGGGCAAGCTTCGACATAAATTCGCCATAGGAATGCGGAACATCCGTTTCATAACGGCCCGGCCTGAAATTCCGCCACCCAAGAGTATTTCCTGCCCACTCAAACTCTTCAGGGTCCAGGATAATATTCATCTGGTAAAGCGTGTTCGAAAGAGTATTCAAATCTGTTCGTGCTGACAGGTAAAGAACGGTATTATCTTCCGTAAATATCGCATCATCACTGTAAAGCCGTGAGTAACGAGAAGTGAACACCAGCAGAAATGCACATAAAAATACCGCTGCAAGTGCAAATAACTCCCGTATTGAATAGGGCTCAATATATTTGATAATCGCTTTCAAAATAAGCTTTTGGCTTCCTTTTCTTCGTATTGCTTAACGTGCAAAATATGAAATTGTACTATCATTATGTGCAAAATACAATTTTATAAGAAAATTCCTTTTAGAAAAACAGTCATGCTGTAGAGGATTCACAAGTCAGGTGACTGACCTCCCCGTTCCCATTGTCATATTCTCAATTACAACATCCCTGATGGTGCCTTCCCATCGCGGGAATAAAGAACTTCTTGCCACAATCCCGGGCATTGAAACAGAACCAGCCACAAAAACACTCCCTCCTTGTGATGCCGCTTTTTGGCATCATATGGAGGGCCGGGGTGGGTCTCAAAATAAATTCCTATTTTAAACCATTTATTTTAACAAGCCTGATTTATCTTTTATGGAATCCACAGTCATCTATGAAATCATCGGGTATGCCGCTTCCATCCTGGTTGCTGTGTCACTTATGATGAGTAAAATAGTCACTCTCAGGATTATCAACCTGATTGGCGCAGCTCTCTTCTCACTGTACGGCATTTTGATTGACTCTATCCCTGTAGCTGCAATGAACGGCTTTATTGTGTTGATCAATGTCTACTACCTGTTTCAGATGTATCGTGACCGGGAGTTTTTTAAACTGCTTCGTGTTTCAGAACACAACGTTTATTTACAAGAATTCATCCGGTTTTTCCAGCCGGAAATAAAGAAGTTTCAGCCGGATTTTGCATACAGAAACAACAGCAATGATTTGTCCCTGTTTGTTCTGCGGAATATGATACCGGCCGGGGTGATGATCGGAACAATTACCGGCAATGTACTGTCCGTTAAGCTTGATTTTGTAAGGCCGGAATACCGTGATTTTAAAATCGGACGATTCCTGTTTCATGATAATCAGCACTTTTTTGCAGAACAGGGTATCGAGATTGTTGAGTCGCAGGCGGGGAATGATGAACATGCACAATATCTTGAAAAAATGGGGTTCACCCCTGTTGCCCGGGACAAATCACTCTATAAAATTGAATTTTAAAAAAACCATCGATGAGCCTTATTAAAGGAATTATTCTGGATCTGCTAAACCGCAAAAAATTTAAAGGTGCGATAGAAATAAGTAACGGCAGAATCACACAGATTCATGAAACGGAGGACTCTGTGCCACATCAGTATATACTGCCCGGCTTTGTGGATTCTCATATTCATATTGAAAGTTCCATGCTGGTTCCCTCCGAATTTGCAAGGCTGGCTGTCCGCCACGGAACGGTTGCCACGGTATCCGACCCTCATGAAATTGCCAACGTATGCGGGATTGAAGGTGTTGATTTCATGATTGGAAATGGCGGAAAAGTACCCTTTAAGTTCTTTTTTGGCGCCCCATCCTGTGTGCCTGCAACTCCTTTTGAAACAGCAGGAGCAGCTCTTGATCCCGGAGATGTGGATGCACTTCTGGAAAGAGATGAGATTCTCTACCTTGCCGAAATGATGAACTGGCCGGGTGTTCTCTCTTCGGATAAGGACGTTATGTCCAAGATCAAGTCTGCACAGAAAAAAGGTAAACCGGTGGACGGTCATGCTCCCGGCCTGATGGGAGAACGAGCCGTAAATTATGCTGAAGCGGGAATCTCTACTGATCATGAGTGTTTTACAAAGGAAGAAGCTCTTGACAAATTGAATGCCGGCATGAAAATAGCAATCAGGGAAGGGAGCGCAGCAAAAAATTACGAGGCCCTGATCTCTCTTCTCGGGGAGTATCCTGAAAAAATCATGTTCTGTTCGGATGACAAACACCCGGATGATCTGCTCTTCGGGCATATCAATGAACTGGCTGCACGCTCACTGCAGCGCGGCTTTGAGCTTTTTGACACCCTTCGCGCCTGCACCGTGAACCCTGTTCAGCACTACAAACTTCCCGTCGGGCTTCTGCAAATCAATGACCCGGCTGATTTTATTGTGGTTGATGATCTTGAAACCATGCGGGTGAGTCAAACATGGATTGACGGTGAGTGTGTTTATGAAAACAGAACCGTTCATATTCCGCACGTTGCGTTTGAACCGATTAATAACTTTGTGGTAAATGAAACCCGGCCTTCGGATTTTGCTTTTGAATCGGACGACGCTGAACTGCCGGTTATTGTGGCGCAGGATGGAGAGCTGATTACCGGGATGGCGCATGAATCACTGCCGGTAAAAAATGGCGAAGTTCAGCCTGCCCCGGATCGCGATATTTTGAAAATTACAGTTGTAAACCGGTATCAAAAAGCGAAGCCGTCTGTCGGCTTTATTAAAAATTTTGGCATTTGCAAAGGGGCTTTTGCATCATCCGTTGCACATGATTCCCACAATATCATTGCCATAGGAACATCTGATAAATTTCTGAGTGACGTGGTTAATATGGTTATGAAATCGAAAGGCGGAATTGCTGCAGTTGATGATAAAAGAAAAGAGATTTTGCCTCTTCCGGTGGGTGGTATCATGAGTGATCAGCCCGGTGAGGTTGTGGCCTCGAAATATGAACAGCTCAGTTTCATGGTCAAAGAGATGGGCAGCACGTTAACCTCCCCGTTTATGCTGATCTCGTTCATGGCACTTTTGGTCATTCCCAGGCTTAAAATCAGTGACAAAGGCCTTTTTGACGGAGAGACTTTTGAGTTTGTAAGAAA
>CAZFAJ010000106.1:0-8797 GCA_964517005.1 uncultured Balneolaceae bacterium
AGGCGGTGCAATACTAAACGCTGAATTGATTGCTGCTCAGGGTTTTCTGGATTAAGATTTACTTATAAATTAGCGAATTTTTTTATAGAGAACCAGTTTTGCGGATTTTGCCGCATCTGAATTTCAGATGGATTGCTGACTTTTTCAGTGTTATTCGAGTTGTTGGTAATCACGGGCTGATCCGGATAACCCGCATTTCTCACCAAGAAATTTGGTCTTCTACAAGGCGTCGCGTAAATGGTAGCGGAAGCGTACCTGCTGATTACGCTGAGCAAACCATTGTTTATAAAAAAGATTACCAATCTTACACAAAATTATTTGTCAGAAATGGGGGGTAAATCCAATTCAGGATTCAGTAATCGCAATCTTGCTATCAACCGTTCTGCGTCTGCCCGGTAGGGCCTGCCTATATTTAATTTGATCCTTCCTTTCGCAAAACCCGGAACACCAGCTGCCAGTTTACCTGATGCCACGGTTATAATAATTACAGCCTGAAACCAACCTCTCTCCCACTCAATACCTTTCAGGTCTTCAACCGGGATCATTTCTTCCGTTGATTCAACTCTGTAATGATCGCTGAATTTATCTTTATCATTTGTAATAAATTTCAAAATCAGATTCCCGTTACGCACAAGAACTACCCCTTTTACAGTTTTAATTCCGAAAAAAACAGTGGTAATTGTAAACGGAACAGCAGTAAGGTCCATAATAAGTTTAATTATTTCAAAGTGTTATGAAGGTAAAGCCTCGGGAAAAATTTTTTTTAAAAAGAACTGTAAGGAACCGGTGATTTCTTGTTCATACATACAGAGCAACAAAATTAAAAGAGACGCCGCTTAATATACATAGGAAATGCCCGAGAGATGTATTTCCAAATGTCCTTCCAGGGGATTGGAAATGATTTTTTCCAATCCCCTTTTTTTATCTAAAAGAAACTATTCATTTTGAAACCAATTACTAAAATAGCAATTATCTGTCTATTCATTCTGAGCCTGTTCGTTAAACATTCAGCGGCACAGACCGTCATTGTAGATGATGATTTCAGCAAATCTGCTTTTCCTGAAGATCCACCATGGTTTGGAGATACATCTGATTTTGAAATATTTATTGAATCGGAAAATCCCATGCTAAGGCTCCGGGCCGGACAGCCGGGAAGCAGTATTATTACAACACCTTCGGAAGCCGCTTTTGGAACCTGGGAATTTTTTATCCGGCAGGATTTTACTCCTTCAAACAGCAATTTTGCTTACATTTTTCTGATGTCGGATCGCCCGGATTTAGATGGAAACGTAAATGGATATGCAATCAGAACAGGGGAAGGCGGCTCACCAAAAAGATTTCGCCTTTTCCGGTTTACAGATGGCACCACCGAAGAGATTCTTTCAGGGCGGACTGAAATCACCGAAACCGATTACCGGCTGAAAGTTGAACGTGATCTGGATGGTGTATGGACACTTTTTGTTTCTCAAGGTTTTGATTCGGAGCCTGAACTGGATTCTGACCCTATTCTGGATGCAACCCACAACTACTCCTCAAATTTTGGTCTCTGGCTCAATTATACGTCAACGCGTACTGATCGTTTCTATTTCGATGACATCAGAGCAGAGGCTGAACTATTACCTTTTCAACCGGTTTCGGTAGATGTATTGACGGGTAACAGTCTGATTGTGACCTTTAATCACCTGGTAGACTCCGCTTCTCTGAACAGAGAAAATTTTGTTCTTGACGGCCTGAGAAACCCTGATTCAGTTACTTTATCCGGGACAAACAAGGCAGAACTCATCTTTAATGAGTCAATCAGTGAAGAGGTTCATATATTAGAAGTTCGAAATATTGCTGACCGGTTTGGAAATCTGTCTGATCCAAACAGTGAGCTCTCTTTTGAGGTCATCAATCCCTTTTTTATTAAAAGCGCCACCACAGATGATGACAGAAGTGTAGAATTGATATTTTCAGATGCCGTAAACCCATTAACAGTCAGCAACGAAAATTTCAGGCTGCAATCCGGTGACTTTCCTGAATCAGTTTCATTTACAGCTCCTGATACTCTTCTGTTGAACTTTGCAAAAGAACTTCCGGGTGGTGAGAATCAAATAAAAGTGGATAATATCTCTTCCGACAGAGGCTGGGAAATAAACAGAGGTACAATCATCACTTTTTTTAAATTTGATGAATATGAGGCCGGTGATGTGATTATCAATGAATTTATGTACAGGCCACCTGAAGATATCCCGACATATGTTGAGCTTTTTAATCGAAGTAATAAATACCTGAACCTGAAAAACTGGCGCTTGCAGAGGAGACAGGTTTCAAATGAACCCATACGTATTATTACGGATCAGGAATTTCTTTTAGAACCTGAAAGTTATTTGGTGATATCGGCAGATACAACTTCAATGACTGATATTTACGGCAAAAGAAACTGGTTTCAGGCTGATAATTTCCCGCGTCTGAATGTTGCTTCAAATGATGAAATACGTATATTTACTGAGTCAGGTACTCCTGCCGATTCCCTGGAATACAATCCGTCGCTTTGGGGCGGCAATGGTGTGGCGCTTGAGCGGCTTTCACCGGATGTGCCTGCCCGGTTTGCAGAGAACTGGAGTGAATCACCAAACCCGCTTCTTGGAACACCAGGGCTTCAAAATGATGCTGCCACTGACCGGACCCCACCTGTTTTGGTAAATCTAAGTGTTACGGAAGATGGACATTTTATACTCGAGTTCAATGAACGCCTGGCTGCATCAGCTGCAACCGATAAACGCAACTATTCCATTACTCCTTCGCCGGGAATAAGCCTTGTTATTGTTGATATCAATGTGGTTACTCTTATTCCTGAACGTGAACTTGCCGATGACACTTTTTATACGGTAACTGCCGAGAATATTGAGGATCTGTTCGGGAATAAAGCAGGAACTGTATCAGCCTCAGTTCGCTTTTTTGAATTTGCCATGGCTGCACCCGGTGATCTTGTGGTAAATGAGATACTCTACCGGCCTGCTTCAGGAGAGTTTGAATTTGTGGAGATATTTAACCGGTCAAATCACACAGTTAACCTAACCGGATGGCAAATAAGCAGTGAAAACAGAAACGCTGTTATTCAGAAGCAGGCTTACATCCGGGCAGGTGATTATGCAGTTCTCACGCAAAATGGAGCAGTGTTTCAATCTGATAATAAATTCTTCCAGATCAGTGGTTTTCCATCTTTCCGTGTTTCGGGTGATGCAGTAACGCTGAAAAGCCCGGAAGATATTACAATTGACTCCCTTTTTTACCGGCCTGAATGGGGTGGCCAGGAATCCGGCAGTTCACTTGAACGTCGCGACCCCAGCGCTATATCCACAGATCCATCCAACTGGAGCAGCAGTAAATCAGGCTCCGGTTCAACTGCCGGTGAAGAAAATTCTGTTTTTGAAATTGATTCGTCACCACCGGAGGTGCTGTTTGCAACCTACCGGCCACAAAGGAATCTGGCAGAAGTCCGTTTCACGGAATTTGTGCGGATATCGGATGAAACAGCATTTCTATTAAACGGTGCCAAACTTAATGCTGAAGCTGCGGATAATCGATCTGTTATTCAACTGGAAACAACAAATTTTGAAAGTGGAAAAGAGAATATTCTGCAAATAGTAAAAATATCTGATTTTCAGGGAAACAGCACGGCGGAAGCGGACTTCGTAATTACACAGCCTCTGACACCCGGTGGAGTGGTTATCAATGAGATCATGTTTGACCCGATTCGTGATAATTTCGATAATTTACCCGATCAGTCGGAATACATAGAGATCATAAACCGGGAGGCATATACAATTTCACTTGAGGGAACAGTGATTCATGACCATCCTGATGAAAACGGAGAAGTGAGGAAGATGACTCCCGTTTCAAGTAAGAACAGAGGTATTCCGCCCGGTGGACACGTTTTACTCTATGCCGATAATGCAAATGAACAATTTAGAGAGAGTGGAACTGCCAGATTTTTTGAATTAAAGGAAGAACTATCGCAATTTGCAATGCGCTTAGACCGTGCAACACTGAGTCTGTCTCTGTCGGGAAGGCCTGTTTTTTTGGCTGACAGTACAGGGGCAACCATCGACCTTGTCAACTATTCCGGCGACTGGCACAATCCGAATATTGTCGATACAAAAGGAATATCACTTGAAAGAATTAATCCCGGCCTGGAAAGCAATGATCCGGCAAACTGGAGTTCAAGCTCTTCATCATTGGGCGGCACACCTTTGCGGCAAAACTCCCTGTTTCAAAATCCGGCGCTGGAGAGTTCTGAAATTGGTTTGACATTTGAGCCCAATCCATTTTCACCGGATGGTGACGGGCAAAATGACAATCTTTTTATCCGCTACAAGCTGGATGAACCCGACTTTATGATGCGCGTCCGGATTTTTGACCGCTATGGCCGCCTCATCCGTAAACTGACAGATACACAAAATGCCGGATTGGAGGGAACATTGCTCTGGGACGGCCTTCGCGACGACGGGCAGCGTAACCGGATTGGTATTTACATCGTACTCTTTGAAGCTTTCAACAGTGCAAACGGATCAAACCGCACGTTTAAGGAGACAGTGGTGATTGCGAGGAAGATGAAATGAAATGGTTCTACTCGAAACATTGCTGGTTAGCTCACCTCATCGGCTGCTGCTTCCAAAAGATCAACAAGTGCGGGAATGAATGGCTCGTGTTCAGGCTTCATAAACACACTTCTGAGAATTGTAACTTCATCTGAATCTTTTCTGAATCCGGGAAACTTCATCAGAAATCTATCTGCCGGCACTTTGTACAGACTCAGATAAAAGCCACTTTCTTTCTGATTCATCCCATATTGAAATATCTTTTTGCTCATTTCAGAAATTGAGGAGAGACTGTTTCTTTCAGGTCCAGGGAAATAAGAAGCAATATCAAGATCCGGTTTATGAAAGTTCGTAAACGAGTCACTTTTATCAATTCTGTCATGAAAGTTCATCGTGGCTCTTCTGCAGGATTTTAATACCGGCCCCAAACCTGAATCTTGCTTCAGGGGAAGTAATTGAAGTGTAGCCCAAAGAGCTGCCGCTGAAGCTCCGGCGCGGGAGCATTCAAGGCTGATCTCTCCAAGGTGAAGATCATCCGAAGTGAAATAGGTGTAAGGAGAGTCATGCTTGTAATATTTACCGGCTGCCGGGTCGCGAAATAAAACCGAACCACAACCATAGGGCTGAAGCCCGTGTTTATGCGGATCAATCACAATACTGTCTGCCTCGCTGAATCTTTTCCAGGCTTCGTCTTCAATCAATCCGCTGCCTTGCAAAAGTTTAAAGAAACCACCGTAAGCAGCATCCAGATGAATACGGATTCCTTCTGATGCAGCCAGATCCATGAGCGTGTTTATAGGCTCCACGATTCCAAGTCCCGTGGTACCCGGAGTAATAACCAGAGTTCCTATTCTGCCGGAATGCTTCTGAATAAAGCTGTGATCAGGGATTCCGTTTTTATCAACCGGTACTGTCAGGTGTTCCACTCCAAGAATCCGGCATACACGGCTATGTGTATAATGCGCATTGGCACTCGAAGCAACCACTTTCCCCGGATGAATTTCCCTTGCTACAAACAGAGCTTCCAGATTGGCAATGGTACCGCCGGATGTAAGGTGACCAAGATAACTGTTTCCATAGCCAACCATATCTGCAAGCGAAGCTGTCACTTCCTTTTCCATTTCGGATGTTGGCGGTCCTCCATCGAGAGCGTGATTATTTGGATTGATTGTCATGGCAAGTGTGTAGGCGAGCCATGCAACAGGGTGAGGCGGTTTCAGCATCTGTCCCGCATAACGCGGGTGATGAAACGGATAATTTCCTTTCAGCCTGTTTATAAATATTGAAATCAGCTCATCCGGAATTTCGGAATCCTGAACCTCATGCAGTTCTCCAAATGAACTTCTCCAATCGTCCAGCTCTTCAAGCGCTTTTTTAAGTTGATTCAGATATGCACTGTAATTGTTCAAATGCTGTGATTATAAAAGGCTGAATGCAATTCCAATTGACAAAACCTGCGCCAGCTGCACCTCTTTTGAGAAATCATCATCATAAACGAGATCAAACTGTAGTGAAGCATCCATAAAGCTGTTAATTTTACCTACAACAATATTCGAAAAATAAACATCTGTACGGGTAACCTTTCTTTCAACATTAGTAAAACTTTCAACATTTGTTGAATATATCAAATTTTCTGCAAGGCCGTATTCGAAATAGATTCCAATATTTATACCACCTTCAAAGAGTGTATTATCGCCAGGTGACAATCCGTATAAAGGGCCAAGACTTGTGTCTGTAACAATGGTTTGTTTAAACCCGCCACCGATCTCAACTCCAAAAAAATCAGTCGGTGAGTAGGCAAGGCCGGCATTCTGCGACAAATAAGCGGGAGCAAAAAATTTGGATTGAAGAATATCTTCACCATCCGGGCCCGCACCATAGTCAAATCCGCGGTCGAACTGGGTATTCAAATTAATATTGCCAAACAATTTTAAATCAGAGTTATCAGTACTCAAATCGTAGATAAACCGGTTTCTGATAGCAATACGATCATCTGTTTTCCGGGTTCCTTCATCTTCAATTTTGGCTTTACCAAATCTTGTATTAAGTAAGAAACCATACCCGAACTGATCCTTTTTTTGTTTGGCCGTAAAAGTTGACCTCCCGGTAACACTGACCGTATTTACACCTCCTTTGGCCCAGTTTGAAAAGGATGCCTGGGATCCATTTGCACCTGCATTCCAGCTTAAATGCCAGCCCTGGCTAAGAGTATCCTCAAATACAATTGTTTCCTGTGCATGAGCAGTAGCAGCTAAAAAAAAGAGTGCCATAGAAAACGATAGTCTTTTTATGTTCATATTTTTACCCAAAATATTTATTTACTTTTTACTAATTAAAATTGCTTTTTCAGGTTCCCTGTTTGCAAACTCAAGCACTACGTGTTCATTTAATTTTGTTGGCACCTGAATACCTGAAACAGATGCATGCACAGGCACCTTTCTGTGTCCGCGATCAATTATGGCGGCTGTGTAAACAGCCGTTTTTTCGTCAAGGTTATGTAAATTTTTAATCGCCTTAAACATGGTTCTTCCTGAAAAAATCACATCGTCAACCAGAAAAGTGGCTAAATTGTTCCCTCCTTCTTTAATCTGAAAACCTGGTACAGCCTCAGGATCTTCATCAACACGATATTGAAACAGAGAACAGGTACTGTTTCCGTCTACCTCGTTTATGATAGACTGGATTTGAGAGGCAACGTAAAACCCTCTTTGATTTAAGCCGATCAAGACAATATCACTGCCGCGTGAAATTTCAAGAATTTGATAAGCAATACGCTTGATGGTTCTTTTTAAACGACTTTTGCTCATCAATTCAATTTCCATATTACCCCTACTGTTTATACAATTAATAATTGTGAAAAAGAATTTATCAAAAATACTGTTTATTTTTTAATCTATCGATTATTTTATTTGATATAAAACAGAAAAGATCGATGAAAAATTGTAAATCAAAGTATAAAGAAAATCTTCTTCAGTGGATTTGGGAGAATCGAAAATTCCGGCAGTTCGGATTATCTCTAACCGATGGTTCTGAACTAAAAATCATTGATACCGGTGTATTAAATACCGGAGGCGGTCCCGATTTTAACTCTGCGAGCCTCAGAATCAATGATCTTCTCTGGTACGGAGATGTTGAAATTCATACAGATGAGGAACATTGGTTTGCCCACTCACACCATCTCGATTCGAACTACAATTCAGTTGTACTTCATGTTGTATTCAATCTTTCAAAAAGCGGAAAACGAGCAGTGCGCCAGGAAGGAACTGAACCATTCACATTTAATATGGCTCCTGCTATTCAGCAGCCTCTTTATCAATTGCTCACAAACCGCCACCAACAAGGTATCGAATGCAGCGGTAATATTTCCTTTATCAATCAGGAAGTTTTTTATGAGCAGATTCAAAAAGCAAAGAGAGAATATTTCAGCTTTAAAGCTGAGAAATTAATGAATCACTTTGATCCTGTCGAAAAGCCGTCTGATGCCTGGAAAAAGATGTTGATTATATCACTTTATGAGCATTTTGGAATACCCCGCAATCGGAATTCTATGATTTCACTTGCTAAAACGGTTTCAGATAATTCAACTCATGAGTTCTCAGAATCAGGTTCTGATTTTATAAAACAGATTGAGGATATTGCATTCAGTAAAAATTTTAACCACGGATGGGTTTTTACCGGAATGCGGCCATCGAGCTACCCCAAAATACGGGTAAAGCAGGCAGGTGCTCTCCACCAACTGATTCATCAAACATCCATATCAGAAATTCTTAAACGTGGTACCGGCGTGTGGCAGGAATGGCGAAACTCTCTCAGCAGCCGGTATCAATGCGGGTCTCAAACCGATAAAATGTTAAAATATACAGTTTTTTACCCGTCGCTTTTTATCCTTGGAAAACTTTTCTTTTCAAATAGCCTGGTTCAATCCTCATTTAACGCATGGAAACAGGGGAATATCCCAACGCCCGTTTCCGTAAGAAAAGAGTTTGAAAAAGCAGGATTTGAGATAAATAAAGTACTCGGAAATGCAGGATTGATTCACCAGTATAAGCGATACTGTTTAGAGCGAAGATGTACTGAATGTAAACTATTTAAAAAAGCCATCCACTCTTGATTGATAAGAAATGACTTTCTATCTTTGGAGTCTGTCAAATTACCGAATTGCCCGGTCGTCTAATGGCAGGACAGCTGGTTTTGGTCCAGTCAGTGGGGGTTCG
>CAZFAJ010000107.1:0-4572 GCA_964517005.1 uncultured Balneolaceae bacterium
CCGGCTGTTGGCAGCACATAATGCGGCACCTACGATGCTGGCTTCGTTTTCAAAAGCTGCCGCTTTGAATGGAGTCCTGATTTTTATGTAGGGAAAAGTTTTACCGGATTTACGGCTCATCTGACCCCCGATAATAAAAAGCTCCGGGTGAAAAATATTTTCATAGGCTTCAAGTACGAATTGCATACGCTTGGCCCAGGTTTTTTTCCGAAGCCCCTCCTCTTTTCGGGACCGGTTTGAAGCACGCTCTTCTGCAGTGATACCCCGCATTTCAATGAGGCCAATCTCTGTATTCGGAACCAGCTTGCCGTCAATAAAAATTGAGGATCCGATACCTGTGCCAACCGTCAGCATAATTACAGTTCCCAATTGACCCTTTCCGGCACCAAATTCCATTTCCGCAATTCCGCTTGCATCGGTGTCATTGATAACAGTGCAGGGATTCTCCGTTATTTCAGAAAAGAGATGCTGCGCATCGGCATCAATCCACGAGTTATCGATACGCCTTGCAGAAACTACAATCCCCTTTAAGACAGGCGCCGGAAATGCACAGCCCACAGGACCTTTCCATTTGAATTTATTGACAACAAATTCATGCATCTGGGAGATAATTTTATGCGGGGACGTATCCTCAAGCGGAGACGTTTTTTTTCTTTTGGATATGATTTTTCCGGCATCTGTATCTACTATACACCCTTTTATTCCGTAGCTGCCTATATCAATGCCTAAAACTTCCATCTATTGATCTTTTATTTTTCAACCAGAATCCACCCTTCCTCATCAACCATTTTTTTCGCATACTTCCATTTGACCTCTTTTACTTCACCACTACCCATATTTTGGATCTTCACATGATCGTTGCGTCCGGGTTCATCCGCAACAACAACCGGTTGGGGTTTGGAATCACCGCGTGCCGCATCAGCCTGCTGTTGCCTGGCCTGGTCCTGTGCTTCGCTACTGCCTCTGTATCCCATATTTGTTGAATCGGCATGCTGTGTTTTGGCACTGTTGATATCAAACCTCGATTTTGTTTTCTGGGCTTGCTGTAGTTTTGAAGGGTCAGCCTGAACTTCGGGAACAGCTTTCCACATCAGTGTAATTGTCTCACGGTTAATATCGTCAATCAGTGATTTAAACATTCCGAATGCTTCGCGCTTGTACTCGAGCAGCGGATCTTTTTGTCCAAACGAACGCAGCCCGATACCTTCCTTAACGGTATCCAGTTCGCGAAGATGTTCCATCCATTTTTCATCAATGGTAGAAAGTATCGATGAGCGTTCAAGAGCACGCGCTACCTCCCGCCCTTCATTTTTAAGAGCACTTTCAACTTCTACAACAACCCGCATTCTGCGGATACCATCTGTAAAGATGATTTGAATTTTGTTGGGTTTATTTTCGGCATCAGATTCATCAATCTGTTTCACAACACGATAGAGAGGTTCCGAAATGAGTCTCTCTTTCTGGCGATACACCTCATAGGCGCGCTCGATGATATGGTCAATCAAACCATCTTCACCCAGAATGGCCCATTTATCTCTGTCAATTTCAATTTCAACCGCAAGATGGCGCAGTATATCATCTCGCAGCTGTTCAAATTCACCATCGGGAAAGTAGGTATAGACTACGTTTTCGATCAGGTCTTCAAGCATATCAAAGATATCACCCTGCAGCTGATCACCTAAAAGGGCGTGTTTACGCCGTGAATAAACCACTTTTCTCTGGTTGTTGAGAACATCATCATATTCCAGCTGCCGCTTACGGATACTGAAATTATTCTGTTCTACCTTTTTCTGTGCTCGTTCAAGGGATTTCGTTACCCAGGGATGCTGAATTACTTCACCTTCTTCGAAATTAAGTTTATCCATGATGTTGGCAATCCGGTCAGATCCCCCAAACAGCGCCATCAATTCATCCTCGAGGGAGACAAAAAACTGTGTTTCACCGGGATCACCCTGACGGCCTGCACGTCCGCGAAGCTGAAGGTCAATCCGGCGGCTTTCGTGCCGTTCCGTTCCGAGAATGGCAAGGCCGCCTTTTTCTTTTACACCGGGAGCCAGTTTAATATCAGTACCCCGGCCGGCCATGTTTGTTGCAACAGTAACCGCTCCCGGCCGGCCCGCCTCTGCAACAATTTCACTTTCACTTGCATGCTGTTTGGCATTCAAAACGTTATGCGGGATCTTCGCCCGTTTCAGCATCCGGCTGATGGTTTCCGATACATCCACGCTGGTTGTACCCACCAGAACCGGCTGTCCTTTATCGTGGTACTCCTGGATCCGCTGGATAGCGGCATTGTATTTCTCGCGCTTGGTCCGGAAGATCATATCCTCCTTATCATCCCTGATAATCGGGCGATTTGTGGGAATAACAACTACATCCAAATCGTAAATTTCATTAAACTCGCCCTCTTCTGTAGCTGCAGTTCCGGTCATACCGGCAAGTTTGTGATACATCCGGAAATAGTTTTGAAGGGTGATTGTGGCGTAAGTCTGGGTAGCAGCCTCAACTTTTACCTCTTCCTTCGCTTCAATGGCCTGGTGCAGCCCGTCTGAATATCTTCTGCCGGAAAGTACACGCCCGGTGTGCTCATCCACAATCTGAACCTTCCCTTCCTGCACGATGTATTCGTCTTCGCGCTCGAAAAGCGTGTAGGCCTTTAGCAGCTGGTTTACGGTATGAATCCTGTCGCTGCGTTCTGCAAACAACCTGTGCAGTTCATTAAAACGCTGCTCGCGCTCCCGTCTTACTTCTGTTTCCGCTTCTTCAATTTTTTTCTCCTTATACTCGTCACTGAACTCATCATTGTCTTTGATCTCCCCGATCTTCTCTTTTTTGAGAGTTTCAATCTCTTCTTCAATCACAGAAGTATCCGTTCCAAGATCCGGAATCACAAAAAATTCTTTATCCTCATCACCCTTGGTAATAAACTCACGTCCTTTTTCTGTCATTTCAATTGACTTCATCTTCATATCCACAGCATAGTAGAGGTATTCATCTACAACCGGCATGTTCTTGGCATTGTCCTGCAGATAGAAATTTTCAGTGCGCTGAACCAGCTTTTGCATGCTTGGTTCCTGCATCATCTTTCTGAATTTCCTGTTTTTGGGAAATCCCCGCTGAGCACGGAAAAGGGCGAGTCCCGCTTCATCTTCTTTTCCTTCGTCAAGCAGTTTTTCACCTTCATTCACAAGATTGGAAACCAGCTTTTTCTGTGCGTTTACCAAACTTTCGACGCGCGGCTTCATCTCTTCATACTTTTGAGACTGAGAACCCTGCGGAACCGGACCTGAAATAATCAAAGGGGTTCGGGCTTCATCAATCAGAATGGAATCAACCTCATCAATAATGGCATAGTGATAGTGGTGCTGAACAAGCTGTTCTTTCCCGATAACCATATTGTCGCGCAGGTAATCGAATCCAAATTCATTGTTGGTTCCATAGGTGATATCTGCCTTGTAGGCTTCACGCCTTTTATCCGAATTCGGCTCATACAAGTCAACGCAATCAACTGTAAGCCCATGGAAGTTAAAGATTGGCTCATTCCATTCGGCATCCCTTTTGGCCAGGTAGTTATTAACGGTTACAATGTGTACGCCCCTGCCAGGTAATGCATTCAGATATGCCGGAAAAATAGCTGCCAGAGTTTTACCCTCACCGGTCTTCATTTCCGCAATACTGCTGTTGTGCATTGCCACCGCACCCACAAGCTGAACATCGTAGGGAACCATCTCCCATTTGGTTTCAGTGCCGGCCACTTTCCATGACTTGCCGACGAACCGGCGGCAAGTATCTTTCAAAACAGCATATGCTTCAGGCAGGATATCTTCAAGCACACCCTCAACCGTTTCCAGCCACTCCTGCTCAAGTTCCTCCAGTGTATCGGAAAATTCACGGCGGTCTTCCAGGGTAATGGATTCGTCATTTGATTCCATTTTCTCTTTTACTTCGGTAATCTCTGCATCAATCTCCTCCGTGGCTTTCCTGATCATTTCACGATATGATTCCGTTTTTCCTTTTAACTCATCATCACTGAGCTTTTTGACATCCTCTTCAAATGATTTAATCTCTTCAACAACCGGCCATATTTTCTTAATATCTCTTTCACTTTTTGAGCCGAATATTTTCGTAAGGACTTTCGTTATCTGGTCTAACATAAATTTTTAAAAACTGGTTATTTTGTAAGTTAATAAATGTAAGGGTTCAGACAGGACTGTTCAACTGCTAAGAAATTCTTTATCGTTATAATATGTTTGTAAGTTTGATGCTTAATTCAATAAAAAATTTTCTGAATGATATTCATTCAGGTCGTGTTAAATTTCTGTTTACTCACTAACGATCATCAAAGATAAAGATTGGATTTTTTGTTGATTTTCACTGAACAAAAATCTTACCTTAGAAATCTTCGATATTTTTCGAATGAATCGGTAGCTCAGTTGGCAGAGCAACGGCCTTTTAAGCCGTGGGTCGTGGGTTCGAATCCCACCCGATTCACGCATTGATTTAAGAAAAAACATTTTGACTCTCTCTTGATTAACCTCTATTGGCTGATACCCGGTAGGGGTTATTTTTTTG
>CAZFAJ010000107.1:4672-8742 GCA_964517005.1 uncultured Balneolaceae bacterium
TACGTTCCGTCAGGAACGTTTGGCGAAACGGGGCTTGGAATTTCCACCGTCAGATGTTTGAAGAAAATGACCGATACAACCCATCCAAACAGATTTTAATCCAATTCCACCTCAGCATACACCGGGAAATGATCTGACGGATATCGCGAATGATTGGAATTCGAGATGGACGCATATTTTTTTACCCGGAAATCATCACTTACAAAAATGTAATCAATACGCCTTTCAGCAGGTTTTTCTACATCAAAAGAATTAAACGTACCTGCAGGGCCATAAGGTGGTTCCTCAGATATTTTATAGGCATCGTTAAAGTGTTCGTTCAGAAACAGAATCGGATCATCACCGGGTTCCGCATTTAAGTCACCCATAACGATAACCGGATGTTGGCCTGACCTGGTTTTCTCTTCAACCTTTTCACGGATTAATTTTACGGACTGCATTCTGGATTCTTCCCCTTGGTGATCCAGATGGGCGTTAAAAACATAAAACTTTCTGCCATTTTCACGATTTTCAAGGAGGGCGTACGTACAGACCCGCTTAATATTTGCATCCCACCCTTTGGATGGCACCTCAGGAGTTTCAGACAACCAGAATGTATGTTCGTCGTGAATCATGAATTTTGTGGTATCAATAAAGATGGCTGAATATTCACCTTCGCGAGCTCCATCCCCCCGTGCTACTCCCACATAGGTATATTCTTCAAGATAATTATTAAGAAAGTCGAGTTGATGTTTGAGAGCTTCCTGGGTGCCAATAATTCCCGGTTCATAAAAACCTAACAGGCCGGCGACCTCATCCTTTCGATTATCCCAGCGGTTTTCACCGTCTCCCGGATTGTCAAACCGGAGATTATAAGTCATGACTGAGAGTGATTGGGATTTCATTGTTGTAAACGGGAAACTGACTGTAAAAATCAGAATGGTTGCCAGTAATATTTTCAAAATAGATAAATGGTTTTAAATTGATTCACAGAGACTACAAAATTTTAGGCGGAAAATAAAAAAGTTTGACCCATCTCTGCTCAATTTTATGATCTTTATCAATTATTTTGTAATCGTTATCACTTTTTTAACCCGCATTTCTCACCAAGAAATTTGGTCTTCTGCAAGGCGTCGCGTAAATGGTAGCGGAAGCGTCCCGTACGGCTGTCGGGACGCTGAGCAAACCATTTACGTGACAACGCAGCAGACGGGCAAACTTCGCTGGTTTTATACACTGTTATTTTTAAAAAGCTGTAAATTGTCATTCAAACCATAGTTTATAAAAAGATTACCAAACTCACACAAAATTATTTGTGAGAAATGGGGGTTAAAACTATTTGAAGAATACCATCGTCTAATCACTGCAGGCAAATGATTAACCTTCCGCAGATTTGAAAAATAACTCTGGTCACATGCAGGATGTTCAACTAATTCGGGATTTTCGAAATGGTGATTCTATCGCCTTTAACAAACTTGTTTCAAGATGGCAGAATAAAATTCACCGTTTTGTCTACCGGTATTTTGCAGACAGTGACGAAGCCAGAGAAATCACACAGAAAACATTTATAAAGGTCTATCACCGGATTGACACGCTTGATGATGAAAGTAAATTTTCATCCTGGATTTATAGAATAGCCACCAATCTGTGTCTGGATGAAATGAAACGCGCCGGAAGACGAAGGTCTGCCAGGCTCGATGACTGGATTGACACAACAGAATATATTGATATAAATACGCCGCATTCAAAACTGGAAAGAAAAGAGATGCAGCAGCTTCTTCAAAAAGCATTGCAGGCAATTCCAAAAGAACAGCGCGCGGTAATCATCTTAAAAGAATTTGAAAAATTAACCTTTCGCGAGATTGCTGAAATTTTAGAAGAACCGGAAAATACAGTGAAATCAAGAATGTATTACGGATTAAAAGCACTGCGAAAAATTTTTCATAAGTGGAATATTAACAGCGAAATAATGAACTATGAATAAGAATGAAGCAAGATCCCGCATCATGGAATATCTCTATGATGAAATGAATCAAACGGAAAAAGATAATTTTGAACAGGTTCTGAATGAAAATCCGGATTTGCGAAAAGAACTGAAAGAGATGCAGGAGACAAGGAACCTGCTTGGTCAGCTCGCTTCAGACAACCCAGCCGGGCAGCCGATGTTTCTCCATCCCGGCTCTGACCGCTCCAATAACTGGTGGGATGGTCTACATACGGCATTGATACCAAAAACCTTTCCGGGCCGTGCATTTCTTGCAGCTGCTGCAGTACTGCTCATCTCATTTCTGCTTGCATCATTTGTAAACCTCACGATTTCGACTGCAGGAGACGGACTGACAATTTCCTTCGGCTCAACTCCTCAGACGGAACAATCAGGTTTGAGCGATGAAGAAGTAGCCTTATTAATAGAACAGGTACAGAGAGAAAATGCTATACTGGCAACCCGTTTGATAGAGGAGGCTCAAATGAGACAGACACAGCAATTTCAGGAAGTAATGACAAATGTTGTCAGTTACTTTGAAGAGCAGCGGATGAAAGATCTTCGCCTGGTAGATAATGGCATCGCCCGGCTTGAAGAGGAAACATATAACCGGTTCAGACAGACTGATGAAGCCCTGGTAGACTTAATATATGCCATTAATGTTCAGCAGGATTAGATCCTGAACCTTATTGAAAAATCTTTATATCAAAGCTAAACGGAGTCATAAAATGAACTATAAAACAATTACACTTTTTTTGCTTGCCTTACTTTTATGGGTTCCCAAAAATCTGTTATATGCCCAGAATGAAACTATGGAACGTGATTTAAATATCATGAAAACTATTTTGGCCGAACTCTTCCAGGTGGAAAGCAGCTCAGAAGTGAGGTTCCAAATTAACAGCGGTTCTGTTACAGGAAAAGATATCTCAGCCATCTATCAGCCCGGATACGGAGTGATACTATCTGTTCCCGATATAAAATCAAACAGGTTTATGGTGGTCAGATCCGGTGACGAAGAAAATGCCAAACTATTTTTTGAACACAAATCCCCGCTCGATAATGGTTCCCGGGAAGTAAATGAGCAGACAATTGAAAACAGGTTGCGTGATTTTTTGAAAAACTACACATCGACCATAACCTACCTTCCTGATGATGAACGGCTGATGGTGATTTACGGGAAACCCATATTCAGATCCGCTGCAGCAAGATCATTTTTTATCAGTGGTGATGCATCCCTCATCTTGAATGACAAATCTCCTGAACTGGCACTTTCTGCCGGGATAGGGGATTTGAAAGAGTTTCACCGGAAGCGCATGGATGAGCGGGAATTCAGCCGCCGCATCAGCAAAGAGACAATTTTTGACTCCGAAAACAGACGTACAGATCTTGCCATCTTCTCCAACATTTTGACTTCTGCCTTTGAGGAGGATGATTCTTTTGTTTTAAAAATCAACCGGAAACCGGAGCCGGTTTACCTGCCCGGTTTTGGAGTGATGTATGGTGCGGACCTACGGCAGACAAATTTTCTGACCGCACATCTGCGTACCGGCAGACTGCCACAAATTCGTGTTCAAATTGACTCACTTCGTACAAAAATTGATACCGGCAATTATATGGATTCTTTCCTGCTGAAAATTGACAGTATCCGCGTTGAAAATGATGATGTTCGAGTGATGGTGGATAGTCTCTTAAGTAAATTTTCTCTTAAACAGGACAGCGATTCCGTTTACTCAAAGCAAATTGAAGATGCTTTACAGAAAGGCCAAAAACAGATCAGAGATACCGGAAAGCAGATCAGTAAAATGTATTCAGATAATGATTTTACTGGTAACTTCACGTTTACAATGACAGATAATGATTCTATCGATTATAAAGAGGAACTCGATAAAAGCCTGGGCCTGATTAAAGAGGTGATGATTAATTATGGCGGAACATTAACGTCAGTGCAGCCCGATGAAATGATCATGGTGTCATTAAAGATACCGGTTCGCAGCGATGATATTCCGGATGCAGTGCACCTGGCGATCAAAAAAGAAGAGATCGAACTTTATAAACGAGGAGAACTTACGCGCGAACAGGCTATATCTAAAATCTCGATAAGGGAAGA
>CAZFAJ010000108.1:0-3774 GCA_964517005.1 uncultured Balneolaceae bacterium
TTAACTCGCCACCTTTTTGGGCGTCTCTTCTTCCATTCTGCTCAGTACACCAACCGGAACCAGCTTAATAAAATGCCGTTTTTTTCTGTCCCAGTTATCCAGAATGTGAGCAGCCGTTTCACTGTTGGTGTGTTTCAGATAATCAGTCAGAAGATCGTGCAATTCATCCTCGCTTTGTGCATCGAGCTCAAGTGGTGTCAGGTATTCGTCATTTACATTCTTTACCTGGTCCTGTCGTAAGTAAAGATGTCCGCCTGTCATACCGGCTCCAACATTTTTTGAAACATTGCCGAGAATGGCCACCACTCCATTGGTCATGTATTCACAAGCATGAAGCCCGGTTCCTTCAGCAACAGCTATAGCACCGCTGTTCCGAACGGCAAAACGGTCACCTGCAAGCCCGTGAACATATAGTGTGCCTCCGGTAGCGCCGTAGAGTGCACAGTTTCCGATAATAGCGTTTTCAGTGGGTTTATACCTGATATTATCAGGAGGGTTGATTACTGCGAACCCGCCCGACATCGCTTTGCATACCGAGTCGTTGGCTTCTCCTTTCAGGCTGACCCGGATTCCTTCCGTCATAAAAACCCCAAAGCCCTGCCCGGCGCTTCCCTTAAAACGAAGATCAATTTGCCCGTCAAATATGTGGTCAAATCCGGCTTCTCCTTTCTCCTGAATTTCTGCCTCTCTTTTTCCGGAAAGTTTTTCTGCTATTTTTCCGGCAAGAGTTGCTGCAGTGGCACGGTCTTCTGTTGTTATCGGATACTCAAGCTCAATATCTGTCTCATTTTTTACGACTTCATCACAGTCAATCACAAGTTTTTGATTCAGTTTGCTGATACCCTCAAAAAACGGATTCAGCTGCTTGTTGTGAGATCTGTATGTTTGGCCAAGAAAAAAGCTGAGATCAATTTTGCGGCTTTCAACGAGATCCGCATGCTTTTCATGAACCTTGAGTAAGTCCGTGCGCCCTATAATTTCCTGGACGGATGAAAATCCTAAACCCGATAAATGGCGCCGTACATCTTCGGCCAGGTACTGCAATATTTTGATGACGTGATCTTTGTTGCCTTTGTATTTTGCTTTGAATTTTGGATTATGGGTAGCAATACCTGTAGGACACGTATTTTTTTCACAAATTCGTGCCATCACACATCCTTCGGCAATCAAAAGTAATTTTCCGAAATCAAAGCCTTCTGCACCCAGCATAGCGGCAGTGATAATATCTTTTCCGGTATGCAGGCCGCCGTCCGTTCTCAGTTCCACAAATTCGCGAAGGCCGTTTTCAACAAGTGTGGCATGCGCTTCACGAAGCCCGATTTCCCAGGGCAGGCCGGCTTGTTTCATAGATGTAAGTGTAGCAGCACCCGTTCCGCCATCACCGCCAGAGATATGTATGACATCCGCACCTGCTTTTGCAACACCAACGGCAATGGTTCCTATGTTTTGTCCGGATACCAGTTTTACGTTGACTTTCATTCCCGGCTTGACCTGCTTCAGCTCATAAATAAGCTGTTTCAGATCTTCTATACTGTAAATGTCGTGAAGTGGCGGAGGTGATATTAAATCAAATCCCGGCTCACTGTGACGTGCGAAAGCAATATCCTCATTCACTTTAACACCCATGAGCTGGCCGCCTTCCCCCGGTTTGGCACCCTGTGCGATCTTGATCTGAACCTCATCGCCGCTTACCAGGTATTCGGCAGTAACACCAAATCTTCCTGAGGCCACCTGCTTAATACTGGCATTGATTCCAAGTGTATAGTAGTAAGGATTTTCTCCGCCCTCACCACTGTTGCTTCGCCCGTTAATCTCTTTCATAGCGAGGAAAATATCACGCTGCGATTCAGCACTGATCGCTCCAAATGACATCGCTCCGGATCCAAATCTCGATAATATTGACTCTTTCTCTTCTACATTTTCAATGCCGAGTGGCTCTTCAGCCAATTTAAAATCCAGAACATGACGAATATTTACCGGTTCGTCATCCGTTCCCAGTTTCAGATATTCATCGTACAATTCGGGATTGTTAAGAGAGAGCTCTTTATCACGCACCAGTTTGTGGACTACTTTTGAACGGCTGTTGGTCATGGAGTGTTTTTCTCCTTTGTTGCCCCGGTTGTGCTCTTTGTACTGGTAAGTATGAATCAGTTTATCATCTTTTTCAGCAATATTTACAGTATTTGAGAGTATCTGAGATACAAGTTCTTCAATCCCTATGCCGCCAACCGGACTGAAGAGCCCCGGAAAAAACTTATCCTTAATCTCTTTACCGATACCCAGTGCCGTGAAAAGTTTTGAACTTTGATAACTTCTTGCAACGGAAATTCCACTTTTGGACATAATTTTCAGCAGCCCGTTATCGAATGCTTTTATCAGATTCTTTTCGCGGGTATCAGAATCCAGTTTTTTGAGTTTCCGGTTGTCGCTGAAACGGGCATATTCAAGTGCCGCATAGGGACAAACTGCAGTGGCTCCAAAGCCAATAAGTGCTGCAAAATGATGTGTGTTTCTGACTTCTGATGTATCGACGATAATAGATGCATCGAGTCTTGATCCGGATTCATTTAGTGCATTTACAAGTGAGCGAAGCATCAAAAGGCTTGGAATCGGAGGTTTCAGATAGGATGCATTCCTGTCGGTAATCACAATCAAAGACTTTCCGCAATGAACCTGGCGAATCACATCTCTGGTAATTTTCTGAATTTTGGAACGGAAACCGACACTGCCGAAATCCCGGTCAAAAATCATATCGAACTCAGCCATTTTTACCCGTGAGCCGGACTCGTTTAACATCCTCAGTGTTTTCATCTGGCCAAGTGACAGAAGAGGACTCTTGATTTCAAATCCGGGAACCTGTGGAATCAGTTCTTTCGGAGAAAAGATATTGGGCCGTTTACCCAGGTACATAGACAGATCCGTGACCATCTTTTCACGAATGTAGTCAAGCGGGGGATTGGTTACCTGTGCAAAGTTTTGGTAAAAGTAATCAAAAAATGATCGCGGCTGATCGGAATAGATAGCCGGTCTGGCGGTATCACCCATCGATCCGATCGGTTCCTTTCCATCGGTGATCATCGGGTTCAGCATCTTGTCCATATCTTCACGTGTGTAACTGTGCAGATGAAGATTTTGGCCGGCGATATCCGTTTCAGTAACGGGTTGTTCGGGTAACGGATCAAGCCTGTGTTCAAAAGCTGCGTCATAATTTTCTCTTGAGTAGCTGGGATCCCGGAAATGTATTCTTCCGGTATCGAGGTCCATCTTAACCCCATTTCCGGCGTGTAGTGATCCTTTTGAAAGTATTTTGGAATCATCAATACGGAATGATCCTGCTTCTGAACAGACATAAAGATTTTTATCTGTAATCATCCAGCGACACGGGCGGAAACCGTTTCTGTCGAGACGGGTTCCGATCGAAGAGCCGTCAGAATAGGAGACCAATGCGGGACCATCCCAGGGTTCCATGGCACGGCTCCAGAATTTGTAAAAGGAATTTTCTTCATCCGCAGGCGGAATCATGATGGCAAGAATATCTTCCACAAAAGGAATACTGCTTCTGTAGTTTAGAGCTTCAACCATCTCATTTAAACTTCCGGAATCACTGATCTGTTTTTTGGTCAGCAGTTCATCTACCCGTAACCCCAGGTATTTTTGTCGGGAGAGTGCCCAGGAACGGTTCCCTGTAATCGTATTTATTTCTCCGTTGTGGGCGATGATGCGGAACGGCTGTGTCTTGTCCCATGAGGTTTTAGTATTTGTAGAGAAGCGGCG
>CAZFAJ010000108.1:3874-8687 GCA_964517005.1 uncultured Balneolaceae bacterium
ACAATCCTGTAGTCTAAGATTTTTAATCCGTAAAAATCGAATGTGCCTTCAAAAATGCGCAGAGCTTTTCTTCGTTTGGCACTGTTGTGAGGGGTGAAAAGAGTCGCTACAGCAATTTCATTTTTATTGTAACCAAGAAGATCAAAAGGTATATCGGTCATGATTCCGGCTCCGTCACTGGAGACCTGGTCGGCGCTGCACGCTCCTCTGTGTTCAACACAACAGAGAGCATTCAGTGCCTGCCTGAGATTTTCGTGAGTTGCTTCCTGTTTTCTGCTTGCTACAAATCCTACGCCACAGGATGATTTTTCAACATTCCGGGAAAAGTCCATACGCTATCGTCTTATATATAAAAATTTAGTTCATCCGCTATTTGATATATTTCGAGTCGTTGCTAATGGATCAAATGATCTTTGAATGGCCGGGCTGTTTAGATGGATATTGGTAGATATCGGCGACTCTTCATTTATATATCAATACATGTGAAACCTGCTTACGGAGACAGTTAAATTACTTGCCTTCAATACGTCTACAGATTAACTACACTTAATAAGTACAAAATTTTTGTCTAACCCAAAAATAACTTAAATGGAAGCGCTTTTAAGGATAAAATTATAAATTATGTTGTATATCAAGCCTAATTTAGCGAGTACACTTGCGCTAAAAACGCACTCTTGTCTGTATTCCAATATCTGATTGTCTTTTACCATGAATTTCATCCAGTCCGCTGCCGATTGCCTGTCGGTTTTCAAATAGTGTGGTGGATATCTTACCCCAAATCTCTAATTTATTAAAAATATTGTATTTAACGGTAATATACATTCGTTGTCCCTGGTCGAATAAAGCTCTGTTAGAAAATACATAGAGCAAATCGCTTTCAAACTGAAATATGCGTGACTGGAAATTATCCGTGTCAAAGAGAGTGATTCGTGCATCGATCCGCAGATTTGGCGATGGAATCAGCCGGATATCCTGGTAGAGCAGGTATCCGTCCGAGGTTTCATTATCTGCTGACCTGCTTTGCACCCATTCGATTCTGGATTGCAAGCGTACAGATGGTGCAGCCCAATAACTCAGATTAAAGCGCACACCCGACCTGCGTTCTGTTCCCGTTTGCCTGATGTCGCGGCCAAGGTTATCCAAAGATGCGAACTCGTCTTCACGTATTTTACTGCGTCCGAGAACATAAAGGCTGAACCGGCGCGTTGCTGCAAACTCTGTACTTACAAGAAAATCGTAGCCGGTTGTACCTTTTCTTGTACCGAAGCGGGGAGCCTGAAAACGAAACTGATCAAAATATCCTGAAACATCTATTTGGGAATTGATTCCATATTTTAAACCAATATAGAGTCCTTCTTCATTTTGCGGCAGACCGGATTGTTCTCCGAACCCGGAACCTAAAATGGATTGAAATTTAATGTCATAGTTCCGATAAACAAGGATCATTTCGTAGTTAACCACAGGTTTTATTTTTACACCCGAGATAAAACCGGCTGCCTGATTATCAGTCATACCTGCTTCACCAAACAGATGAAAGGAGTTGAACAGAAACTGATAATCAACAGAGTAAGCCCGGAGTGATTTTCCCCTGAAGCGATAGATCTGGTGTGGCTGCAAACCGGGATCAATCGGCTTGTTAAATTTATTTTGATATGAGTTTATTGCGGCGAATCCAAACGGCAGCTGGAGGCGAACCCGTCCCCCAAATGTTTTTTGAGCAAGATTATTTTTTCGGCTGCGCTCAGTTAATGTGCGGTGTAATCCGGTCTCTGATGGAAAACGGACTGTCTGTCGGTCAATTTCGGAAGCTGTTCTTAATCTGTTCGAATAGAATGCCGAAAATTGAATTTTTTCACCGGCAGACAGGGCAATTCCCCGGAATGCATTTGTTTCCTGCGATGAAGTATAGGGACGTATATCTGAACCATTTTTAACAGGAGACCTTGTTACATCACGGCTTTTACCAAATGAGCTGCCATTCCACAGAATTAATCCCTGCCCGAATGATACACTGTAGTCGCCAACGACAACATTTTCAAATATCCCATTATCTGTAAGTGCAATGTGCCACGAGGAGTAATCAAAACCGGCCGGAATATTTGCAGGCTCGCCCGGGTCTTTTTCCTGGGTTAGATTTAATGAAAGGTGATCGGACCGGACCCTGAATCGCTGATAATATTTTCCGGGATCACCGGTATAACCGCCTTCGCCGGGAGTTCGAAAAAATCCTTCCCTGGTTTGGAGAGTGCGCTGATACCTGCTGATAGTTTCAAACTGCAAATTTTTTGTCCAGTAAGTAGGGTTCAGATAAAAATCCTTTACTTTTTCGGAAGCAGAACCGATTGTTAAAAACGGACTAAGATTTTCAAGGGTTTTGTTTCCAATACCCTGAACTTGAATTAAATCGTTCAGTGAAGTGAAAACACCATTTTCTGATCTGAACTCGACGATATTTTTAGCAATGGAAAGGCTCATAAACGGTATTTCAAGCAGTTCATCCATGCCTGCACGATTAATATTGACAGGATTGGCAATGATTTGATGAAGATTCTCGATGAGTTGTTCGGGATTGGATCCCAATTCTTCAGAATCAAGTTGTTCAAGCAATTTTTCAAGATCAGTGCCTGACGCGCTCTTTTGGGCAATTATTATTTCAGGATCCAGGCTGATGAAAAGAATCAGGAACAGAGGAATTAATTTGCCCCGAATCAGATATTTGAAATCAGGTTTGAGTTGAATGTTTTTCATTTCAAGCCCTCCTGTATCATTTGATTTTGATAGTTCTAAAGTTTGATGAATTCTTATGTACCGGCATCTTATTCAGTAAATCTGAACAACCGGTTCAGAAAGCAATTTGTAAATCGATGGATGGACTCAGCCCCAATACTTCATGTTGTTGTACGGCTATATTGAAACGGAATAATTCAGGTTCGTAGCCAAATCCAAGAGTATAGGAAACAGGTTCTGTTGTAAATCCGGCGCGCCCAAAGAATTTTGTTACCAGCTGAACTTCAATCCCGCTTCGAACAGATGCAGGAAATTGTACATCTTTCACAATATCTAACGTATACAGAATGACCGGTGCCGGTTTGATACTAAAACCCAGGGCCAGGTCGCGAGGCAGTTCTTCTTCAGAATTTCCATATACAGGCTGGTTTATATTTGTAGCACGTGCAGCGATCCACAAGTCCGGGATAATTTCTGCGGCAACTCCTGCATTGAATCCAAAGGCTGAGGCTGAGCCATATTCATCACCCTGGTTAATTGTGCTGTAGTTAAAAGCAACACCATAATAGAATTGCTCTACATTGTTTTTATATGCTAAATGCAGCCTGGTTTCGTTAAAGAGATCGAAACCGAAACGGTGCAGGCCCAAACCGGCTGTGCCCCATGAAAAGGTAGCAGAGCCGGCAGCGGCAATGTCTGTCAGTTCGGAGAAACCTGAAAAGCGAAGGGCATAGAGCGACAGGCTGTTCCGGTCATCCGGAATCAGGGCCGGATTTGAAAATATGGCAAAACTTGAACCGGGAAGTGCAACTCCGGTCAGGCCCATAGCTTGTTCTTTTGCGCCGATGGTTGCCTGTGAAAATACAGGAGCAGATCGGATCAAAACAATCAACAAAAATAGCGCTCTAAAGGCGATTTTATGATGAATCATTTGTATCATTATGATGAATAGTTTTTTCTCTCGCTCTAATTATGCATAAATGAATGTAAAACAGCAAATAAAATTTTCAATTTTAATTTTTCTGCCGTTCTTTTCGGTGATTTTACCGGGAGTTTCAATGGCGCAGGAGATGAATTGTTCGGTAACAATCAATGACAGCCAAATTTCCGGGTCAGGAAGTGGAGATGTCCGGGAACTTGGGCCAGAGCTGCAAAAATATATCAACGAAAACAGCTGGACTAACGACCGGTTCCTTGAACATGAAAAAATTGACTGCCGCCTACAAATTATTCTGAATGATGTTGATTCCCAGTTCAATTACAGTGCAGAACTCATCATTGATGCACAACGTCCCATTTACAATACGATGCAGAGAACCTCTACATTAATCATCAGTGATAATAACTGGGTTTTTAATTATACACGGAATAAAAGCCTGATATTTGATGAGCTGCAGTTTGATGATTTGGTTAGTCTGATAGATTTTTATGTATATATCGTATTGGGATATGATTACGACACATTTTCCGAACTCGGCGGGAGCCGTTATTTTAATAAGGCTCGTAGTGTAATGGAAATTGCACAAAATACTTCGGCTCCGGGGTGGGGCCGTTCTATCGGTTCTCAGCGTAACCGTTTTGGACTTATTGCAGATTTATCAAATCCTCTGTATGAGCAACTCAGAAGGGCTGTTTATAAGTATCATCGCCAGGGACTTGATCAGTTTACACAAAATACTGAAACTGCACGCGGGGAGATGCTGGAAGCTTTAGAAATGATACAAAATAACAGGAGGAGAACCAGCAATGATTTTTTATATGATATCTTTTTTGACACCAAATTTGTGGAATTAACCTCAGCTTTCCAGGGAGCAGAAACCGGTCCAAGGCTGGAAGCCTACAATATCCTTACGGATGTTGATCCCGGGCACAGCACTGAATATCAAAAACTGCAGAATTGATTTTAGTCCGGGAAAAGTCTTGTTTTCAAAATAATGCAGATAAATTTTAAACTGAAAACTCTCATAATTAGAGATATCTTTGTATACTCTCTGCGTAATCTTTTTCATTGCGATCTTTGCGCGAAACAAAGGGTTTCACGCAAAGCACGCTAAGATTTGCACGAAGCCCGCGGAGAGTGAATCAG
>CAZFAJ010000109.1:0-8124 GCA_964517005.1 uncultured Balneolaceae bacterium
TGCACCGGTGCATCAAGAAAAGTAAAGAGCTGATCTGAAACAAAAGAAGCTATTTCTGATCCGAATCCTGCTGTCAATTGATCTTCGTGAACAATTAAACAGCGGTTCGTTTTTTGCACGGAATTTGATACCAGCTTTTTATCCCAGGGAATAATGGATCGTAAATCTATGATTTCAGCATCAATGCCTGTTTTTTCGACAGCCGCTTCCGCACGTTCACACATGGCACCCCACGTAATAATTGTAGCTTCCTTTCCGCTACGCAATATTTTTCCCTTTCCTAACGGTACAATAAAATCATCACCAGGATAGGGGCGCCTGGCCCATCTGGCATCAAGCATATTTCGATGTTCAAAAAATATAGTGGGGTTGTTGCTTCTCAAAGCAGATCTGAGTAAACCGGCTGCATCTTCAGCATTTGAAGGATAGAGAACCTGCCACCCGACAATATGGGCGAAAAATACCTCATTCGACTCACTGTGCCATGGATCTCCGCATTTTGCAAATCCACCGGGCATCCGAACAACCATAGGAGCAGCAAACCGATTGGCGGTCCGCCAGCGTATTGTACCACAGTTTTTAATTTGTTCAGTTGCGGGGTCGGCATATTTTCTGAACTGAACCTCGGGAACCGGCATTAACCCGGCATAGGCCATACCGACGGATCTCCCAATAATTCCCTCTTCCGACAAGCTGGTATCAAAAACTCTCTCATCTCCGAATTTTGACTGAAGGCCAAGCGTTGCTGCATGCACTCCGCCTTTTGCTCCAACATCCTCTCCAAAAACCAAAAGCCGGTCATTCAGTTCAAGTTCCGTTTCAAGAGTTCGTCGTACGGACTCAACTATATTGATCCTCTGCTTCTCAGGTTTGGATTCCTCAGTTCCTTCCGGAAGCAGGATGCCCTCAGTTGCCAAACCGCCCACCAGCGGCTTTTCATATTCTCCCTGTTCATTATACTCGGCAAAGGCGTATTTTTTTACCTGTGCGAGATCAGGATCAGGCCTGTTCCATGCATTTTCTGCGACTTTTTCAATTTCATTTTTGCACCTGGTTTCTGTCTGTTTCCATGACTTTTTACTCATAAAATCAGGGACCAGATAATCATAAAGTTTATCCAGCGGATCTTCATTTTCTTCTTTCTCAATGAGCTTATCATCCTTGTAAGCCTGATTATCCTGGTATGAATGTCCGGTAAGCCTCGGGATTTTTAATCGCAGCAATCTCGGGCCATTTCCATCTCTTACATACTTTAACGATTCTTTAATCAACCGGGCAGCTTCTCCCGGGTTAGTGCCATCTCCGTCTTCTATACTCAGGTTTTTAAATGAACGCAGGTTATTTGCAATGTTACCGCCAGGGGTTTGGAAATCAGAAGGAACTGAAATACCATAATCATTATCCTCGATGTAAAATAATACCGGTAAGTTTAATGTGGTTGCCATGGTTATTGCAGACCAAAAACCATTCGTGGCAACGGAGCCATCACCTCCGAAAATCACAGAAATAGCCCCTTCATACTCTTTTTCCTTTAGTACATTCTTTCTGTACTCAATTGCCTGAGCCCAGCCAACAGCAGGTGTGTATTGGGATCCCACATCACCAGCCATTGGTAAAACAGTGGCGCCTTCTCCGGCAGGTTTATTGCAAACAACACCGATATCCCTGCCATCACTGTATCCGCCGGATTTTCCCATGGGCGCTGCCATTGCATCTTCGAGAGTTAGTCCAAGTGATAATAACAGCGGCCTTGACCTGTAATAGGCACTTGCCCCGTCTTTAGAATGCGAAAGAAGAGAACCCAGCAAAACCTGGCCGAGTTCATGGCCTCTTGCCGTAAACTGATACAATACTTTTTTCTCCGGAACCAATTCATTTTCTTCTTTACTGTCAATGGCTCTTGAATATTGAATTGTTCGAACAACTTTTTTCCAATCAAAATCCGGATCAACACTTTGCTTCTTTTTTTCAGGGGACATAGATATTTATTTAATCAAAAATTTCTTTACGATGTGGAAGGTAAACTCTCTTGCATCACCTTTTCAAAACTTTTCTGAAAATGCTGCATATCATCCTGATCACCTATCGTTATACGAATGCAATTGGGCAAACCAAAAGCAGAAACCTGCCTCAGAATCACCCCTTCTTCAAGCATCGCCTGGGTGAACTCTGAAGCCTCAGATTCATTTTCCAGACACATAAGAACTGAGTTTGAAATGGATTTAACATAGGTGATCTGATGTTCATCAAAAAATCTGTACAAATTCTCTCTTCCTGTCTGTACCATCTTCACACTTTTTTGGAGAAATTCTGTGTCATTGTAAGCGGCAAGCGCTGCAGCCTGAGCACATGAAGTTGGTTCAAAAGTCAATTTGGCCTTCATTAGCATATTTATCAAATCCGAATGGGCAATTGCATAACCAATACGGAACCCGGCCAATCCATAAGCTTTGGAGAAAGTCCTTAAAATGATAATATTCGATTTTAAATTATCGGCAGCATGCGGATAATCTTCAACATCTTTTGCATATTCAAAGTAAGCTTCGTCAGCAATTAACAATACTGAATCCGGAAGTTCGTGAATCAATCTGTTGTATTCAGTTTTCTTGATATAGGTACCGGTTGGATTATTCGGGTTTGCGATATAAACCGCTTTCGTATTTTCGTCAACTTCCTCAAGAATACGATCGATATCAAACGCATAAGATTCAGTTACCGGAATCTTCTTAACATCTATTCCCATCACACCTGCCTGAACAAAAAACCCGACAAAAGTAGCGTCTGCAGTAATTGCATGTTCATGTTCCTTAAAAACAGCCCGGCAAATAATGGAAATGATACTTTCAGAACCGGCTGCCAGCATAATATTTTCAGGATTCACATGGTTACGTTCTGCAATAGCCCGGCGCAGCTTCCTTGAAACCGGATCAGGATAATCCTGAATTTCTTTCAATGCTTTTAAAACAGCACCCTCAACCCTGCTGCTGCAACCCAGCCTGTTTTCATTTGAAGCAAGTTTGGATATTTTTTGAGGTTGGTAAAGTTCTTTAACTTCAGCTATAGATTTACCGGGGACATAACCTTTTAATTTCTTGATGTTTTCCGGAAACAATATATTCAATGAGTCTGATTGTGACATTATTTATATTTTGAACTTAAAATATGTATTTATTTTCTTAAATATCTTAAAAAAGCGCTTTCAAAGCCAGCTGCCATAATGTTATTTTACGATCTGTTGATGTAAAAAGATCTGTATTTTTTAAACTGAATCAAATTTTTATATGAATAAAACCATACTTATAACAGGTGCAAGCAGAGGCATTGGCTTTGAGATTGCCAGCTATCTTGCAGGATTAAATCATCAGGTCATAGTTACAGCCAGATCGGTAAAATCTCTTGAAAAACTGGAACACGAATATCCGGATCATATAAAATCTGTTCCTGCAGATCTTTCAAAAACGGCTGGCATATCAAAACTTATCAACTATATGAAGCAAAACAGTATACATCTGGACGGGCTGATAAATAATGCCGGAGTATTAATAAATAAACCGTTTATCGAACAGAGTGACAGCGACTGGCAGCTGCAGATTGATGTAAATCTGATGGCTCCGGTCAGATTAAGCCGTGCTTCACTTCCCTATCTGTCTCAGGGTTCTCATATAGTAAATATAGGAAGCATGGGCGGATTTCAGGGAAGCAGTAAATTTCCCGGGTTGTCAGCATACAGTGTATCAAAAGGAGCGTTGTCTATTTTAACAGAGTGTCTGGCCACTGAACTTGCAGACAAGAAGATCTCCTGTAACTGTTTGTGCCTGGGAGCTGTTTACACCGAGATGTTACAAGAAGCATTTCCGGGATTTGAACCACCGTTATCAGCTTCCGAAATGGGAACATATATCGGTGATTTTGTTTTAAATTCACATGCTTTCTATAATGGCAAAATTTTACCCGTTGCATTAAGTGATCCTGAATAGTAAAAATAAATTTTTTACCTTAATCAAAATCAATCATCTCCCTGTTCTCGTCATTTGATATTATGAACAAAAAAAATTTTCTGCTTCTGTCAGCTTTAATTCTTTTTATATCTTTAATAACTGAAAAACCAAAAGCTCAAACAATTGAACTGCTTGGCGGTAATCTTCTAAACGGTACTGTTACAGGCTCGCTTCTTGGAGCAGCCACCATGGGATTGCGAAACTCCAGTGATTTCGATCCGCTGCGAATCGGATTGGGAGCCGGAATTATCGGTGGAGCCGGAATCGCTATTTATGATGTTGCCACTCTTCCCAAAGGGCAGCAATTTTTTATTTCCGGAACTTTCAACGACGGTAACAATACATCCATAATAATGCTCCTGGATACATTTTACGGAGCAGCCGGTGGTGCGGCCATCGGAACAGCTGTCATTCTGTTATCCGGAGATGCATTTTCTGATGGTGTCAGGATTGGATCGGGTGTAGGCGCATGGACAGGCTTTGCTTTCGGGATCGCTGATGCATTTTTTCTGTCGGAAAGAAACAGGGATTTAACATCTTCTAAAATTCTAAACCGGAATTCAGTTTTTTCAACTAAAAGCAGTAAAACTGAACTGGGACTACTGCAACCACAGCTCATGTTAACTCCTGAACTGACAGAACAAGGTGATTTAACCAGCAAAATATCACCTGCACTTGGTGTAGTATCTTTTAAGTTTGCGTTTTAATCCCCATTCTGGCCATCCATCGAACTACCCTCTTTTTCAATGGATGTTACAAGTGTCCTGATCAGTTCCCTCACTGTGTTAACATGGCCAGATAACGATGGATTTATGCCATCGCTAAGATAATACCATGACTCCGGAGGCTTGCCCAGTCGTTTTCCAAGCGGATCAACGATAAACCCGGTTTTACTGGTTAAGATTTCTCGTATCTGAAACAGATCTTTTTCATTGATTGAAAAATCAAACAGTTCCATTCCATCCAAGAGCTCCGGTATAACGGGTGGAGGAGTTATCCATATCAACGGATTATCTGTTACCAGTTTCGCAGCATTTTCTATAGTTGTTAAATTCTCCCAGGTTTCCGATAGCGGTATTAGCGTGCGTCCCGGGGCAATTGGCAATCTGAGCGCGTCATAAGTACCGAGAGAAACAATCACCCAATCGGGTTCATGACTCAACACATCGCGGTGAAAGCGGCGAAGCGCTTCGGATGAAGTATTGCCGGATACTCCTGCGTTGATAAATTCAACATCCGAATCAAGGCCAATCTCAATCACATGTTTTAAGATTGTAAACCAACCCTGAAGATCGTCTGTCATGGAATCGCCAATGGCTGCAATGGTATCTGATGGCTTGAAAGGCAGTGAATCAATCCAGATAGATATCTGTTCTTCTTTCAGCAGTTCAATGGCTGCCTGCTTTGCATTATTATCGTAAAGATCCCTGATTTTTATCAATTCCTTCTCAGAAATCCCTATTAAATTGGCAACGGCTTCACTATTAGATATTCCCGGAAGCAAGGGATATCTTTTCTCAATATTCAAAAACTGAATCAGATATTTTTCCAGTGCTTCCTTCTCTTTTTCTGATGCTTTATGGGTACTCATAAACGTTTACTTTTCTTTCTTTTCAATTAAATCATCAACCAGTTTTGGGGTGCCGGTCGCTGCCCTCTCCTGAATATGATTCCAGTTATCCAGCGATGGCAGATCCGGATTTTTAGGATCAATAATAAATTTATCAATTTCATCATCAGCATATCCTATTAACCCGGCTGCCGGATAAACAGCAAGAGAGGTGCCAATTATAATAAGAATATCTGCATTGGGAACTATCGATGCTGCCTTTTCAATAGCGGGGACCATTTCACCAAACCAAACTACATGTGGTCTTAATTGTGCCCCGTCTTCAGCTGTATCACCCAGGTCAATGGGTTTATCTCCAATTTCGTAAACCAGGTTTTCATCTTTTTCACTTCTCGCTTTTGTAATTTCACCGTGCAAATGCAATACGTCCGATGAACCTGCCCTTTCATGCAGGTTATCTACATTTTGGGTTATAATTGTGACATCGTAGTAATCTTCAAGGCGGGCTAAAGCAATGTGACCATCATTGGGATTCGCATTTACAGCTTGTTTCCTCCTCTGGTTATAGAACTTTAAAACTTTTTCCGGGTCATCAGACCAGCCCTCCGGTGTGGCTACTTCATATACATCGTATCCTTCCCACAAGCCCCCCGAATCACGAAAAGTTGCTAAGCCGCTGTCTGCACTCATTCCGGCTCCGGTTAACACTACAATTTTTCGGGCCATATCAGTATGTTCTTTTGAATATATTTGTCAGGAAAGGTAATTAACCCAGGAACTATTTTCCCTGTTTTCCTCCAATACCATCGCCGTCTGGTTGCTTTTCAAGCCTGCAATGATACTCTCAACCTCTGATTGAATTATCTTTATACTACTTGATATCATATCACTGTTAAAGCCACTTTCACCCATTTTAATTGTCATATTCATTGCTACAATCCGTCCGATTGCTTCTCCGAGTTGTACCAATTTTCGTTGTGGTAACTGGTAATCGATATCAAAATTCAAAGAATCCTTGAAATAGTCAGCAGCATGTTCTGTCAGATTATATCTGCTCAGAAAATCATGCATGTTTGTGATTTTCATTCTTCTCATCATTTTAATAGTCGATTCGGATATTTGCTGATACAAAATATCATTAGATCCTTCAAAGATTTGAAATGGCCGGCTATCGACAAGGGCCCGGCCCGCAAGATGGTCAATGCGATATCCTTTTGCTCCTACAAGTTGCAAAAACGACTGTGCGGCTGAGTGCATGTAATCAGTGACAACAGATTTTATTGAATTGGCTGCCAGATCCATTTTTGATGTATCCTGTTCAAGCGGCACATTCTCGCTGGTATAAAAACTCATTGCAGAACTAACCGTAAAATAGGATTGCAGTCTTGCCAGTCTCTCTTTTACCTGATCATAATTGAGCAGGCTCACGCCTCCGACAAATCTTTCTTTACAATGAGTCAGGGCTTCATCCAATATTCTGTTCAAGTAGCCCGTGCTCATTCCGGGAAATTGTAATCTGCTGCGATGCAGAATATCGAGCATCATTTTAAGTCCTGTGCTTTTCGGCTCAAGTCTTTTACTTTCATGAACTTTGATATCTATATGATTCTTCCCATATGGAAGCATATATAATCCAAGATTATTATAGTATTCCTCAACTTCAATACCGCCTTTACTGCTGTCGTGCACAAAAAAGCCTACATCACGCCCAAGGTTTCCATCTTCATCGGTTTCCCTTGCTGTAATCAGCCAATAATCAGCCCATCCGGTCAATCCTGCCCAATGTTTCAGGCCTTTAATTCGATAGTGTTCATTTTCACTTTCAAAAGCCGTTTGCATGCGCAATGCATCAGATCCATAATCAGGTTCTGTGATCATTAGCCCGCCCATATTTTTTTCTTTAATGAAGCGGCCAAAAATCTCTTTCTTTACTTCTCCATTCCCATAATTTGCCAGGGGCTGTAGAAAAAGAGCACCGTTTATTCCCATCATCAGCGAAAGTGGCAGTGACTGATAAGAAGTAGTTTCGAGCATGGAAAGAGCTTCGTGGGTTTTGCAACCTCGGCCACCATATTCAGAAGGTATGAATGCTGATAGAGGATCACATTCCAAAATTTGACGAAGTACATATGGAGGAAGCCCTCTTGATGAGGTTAGCTCATTTTCTTCATTTCGAACATGAAATAATTCGTGCAATTTATCCCTGTAATTGGATAAAAAGCTTTCAAGATCTTGTTTGATATTAAGAGATTTTGCGGTATGTGATTCCAAAATTTAAGTATTTATTTTTTTTTTGATTTCCCCGATAAAAGATACTACATATTTAAATACTATGTAAGATCATGTGTTGGGCATAAGGTTTCTACGCAATAAACAGTTAAATATCATATATCGTTTAAAACTGTTTTGATTTTTCCGGTTAAATATAATTGATTACAATTTTATTAAGAACAGCAAACAAAAAAAGCCCCTGATGCGGAGCATACAGGGGCTTGGAAAAAGAAGACAAGGCGGCGACCTACTCTACCCCGGTTGGAGTACCATCGGCGCTGCGGA
>CAZFAJ010000110.1:0-3135 GCA_964517005.1 uncultured Balneolaceae bacterium
GATGAGCCCAAAATGGAAACGGTTGTAGCCATAGAAGAAGGCCGGGTGCGTTTTTTCTCCGAAAAAGAACCTCAGCATCCGGTTGAAATGAGCGCCGGCACACTGAGCCGATGGAATACACAGATGGATGAACCTGCAGATCCCAAACCTGTTGAATTTGCTGATATCTCCGGCTGGCGAAATAATATGCTGATTTTTAATGAACAGTCTCTTTCAATAATTTTCAGAGAGCTGGAACGCAGGTTCGATATTCACATTCAGTTCGAAGGTGACGCCGGAGAGATGGATATTCTTACAGCCTATTATTCTCCGCCTCTTAAACCGGATTCAATTATTGAAGATATTTGCATGGTAAAGGATTTAAAATATTCAAGGACAGCCAATGGTTACCGGATTTACAAATAGCAAACAGAGAGCCGCTGTTATCGGACTTGTCAGAATCTTACTTCTGCTCCTGGTTTTCTCCTTTTCCGGCAAAACATTCGCACAAAGCGATGAGCCGGATCGTTACTCTTTTAACTTCAGGGGTGAAAGCCTCGAAAAGGTACTCGACACGATCGCAAAAAATACAAAATCCGATCTCGTCTATGACCCAAAACTCATTGATGGAATTAATATTTATAAACAAATTAATGATCTGCCATTTCCACTTTTTTTGAAGTCAATTTTGAAAGAGCACGGTCTCGACTACATTCTGTTATCAACAGGAACCTACGTGGTTGTTAAAAATGTGGAAGAAAAACCACTGCCCGGCTCATATATTGGCAAGGTAACGGATCGTGAAACAGGGAAGCCACTGACCGGTGCTACCGTATTTCTGGCAGATGCATCAGGAGGCACTACAACCGGAAATTCCGGGAATTTTTCGATCTCAAAACTGGTCAGCGGCACCTACAATGTCATCTTCAGTTATGTGGGATATGAACCGGTCTATAAAACGATTGAAATCAAACCCGGAGCGGAAGTTCAGGAGACAATCAGAATGCAGACAAAACCTGTGGATGTGGCTCCCATCATTGTGGAAGCTCATCGCCGCCGCTTGCCAAATCAGGACAATAATGATGCCTCCGTAGATGCAGCAACACCCTGGCAAACAGTTACGATGACAAGGGATCCGATACGCTCACTGAATCTGACTTCGGGAATTCAGTATGGCCTGCCTATGACTGATTTGCACCTGGAAGGAGGCCAGAAAAGTGAACACAGATTGATGCTGGACGGGGTGCCCGTTTACAATCCATTCAGCTTCGGACAGCTCTTCAGCGCTTTCAGTCCGTTTGCAATAGAGAATGTAAATCTTCATAAATCGGGTTTTGGAGTTCAGGAGGGCAGTCAGATTGCAGGTATCGTGGATCTGAATCATCAGTTATCATTCACGGAAGAGAATAGCGGAATGATTCAAAGTGACCCTGTAAGCGCCAATGCAAAGGGGAATTTATATATCCCGCTGGGTGAAAAAGGAATCAATATCATGACGGCTGTTCGCACGAATCTGTGGGATATTTTCGAAGAGCCCAATCTCAGGCAGTCGCTGAGGGAGTGGGATTTTATTGACCCGCTCATTACCAACCAGTTAGAAGATATCGAGGGTGATGCAAGCCTCTACCGGCCCTCCGATCAAAGGTCAGATGTTCAATTCTTCGACTATCACCTTGCTGCTGCCTATGAAACAGGCGAATACAGTAAACTGCAGGGATCCCTCTACCTTGGGGAAAATTCAATCACTACAGAATTACTCAGTGAAGCACCACCGGAGACAGATGTGCCGCGGTTTTTGAATGCCAAAGACTCCTATTCCTGGAAGAATACGGCAGGACAAATCACCTGGTCCGGTTTCATTTCACCCCGTTTTGACCTCTCTGCAAAAGCTTCATTCAGCTCAAGTACTTTTGATCACCGCTACCAGTTTGAAAATACAGATGAACCTCTGTTCTTCGATTCTGCATTTCAAAATAACGGTGCTGCAATTGCAGAAGATTCGGGCAGGCAATTGCCCACACAGATCGATGGGAATCGAATCAATCATTTCACAGTTAGTTCGGATAGCAGGTATTCGTTTTCACCAAACTTTCATCTGGACAGCGGCATTCAGCTCGAACTTGTAAACTCAGATGTGGATATTGCAGATCTTTTCTTCTTATCTACAAATACAGATCAAAGTTCCACAATACTCAGCAGTTATTTGAATGCAACCAAATCGTTTGACAAAAACTGGCTTTTAACAGCTGGCACACGTTTTACATACCTGGATACTGAAAAGAATAATTTTTTCGCGGAGCCGCGGGCATCGCTGCAGTACGACCAGACAAATTCCGGTATCGGTTTTTGGTCTGCCAGAATTTCCGGCGGGATCTACCGTCAATTTATCAATCAGCATGAAATTACAAATGCAGCGCCAACTGCTGTGGTACCCTCGTTTACAATCTGGAGTCATTCAGGAACCACTGATATCCCCAAAGCCTACCATCTTTCGGGATCTTTTTTACTTGAACCTACCGAAAAAACGGTAATCAAAGCAGAAGGTTTTTATAAATGGCAGCCGAAAACCAATATTACCTCCTACACTAACCTGAGCAGAGAACTTGGCATTAACCGAAACCAGGTAAGTGCGTTTTCGGAAAATACGTCCATGGAATCCTTCGGGTTCGGATTGAGAGTCAACCATTCCCTGGCTGGTTCAAAGCTGCGGCTCATGGGTGGTTACGATTATAGTTCTGCGCGGATTGATTATTCAACCCAGTTCGGCCGCACTCTCCCTGCCCCGTGGAATGAACCCCACCGTGCGCAGTTCCGTGCTCTTTGGGATATAAACCGGGAGATAACAGTTCTTGGAAAATGGCAGGGTATCTGGGGCCGCGCCTGGGCGTTTCGTCAATCTTACTACAATTTTCTGCTCTTCCGGGACACGGAAGAATTTACGTTTAGCAATCCTGAAGATGACAAACTGAAACCCTTTCAGCAGGTTGATCTATCCTTTATCTATCAGCCGGTAATTGGTGAAACGGGCCTCGAGTTCAGGCTGGAGCTGATCAATATCCTGAACCGCCGGAATGCCATTGACCAAAGCCTGCTGCCATCACCGGATAGCGAAGAGGAATCATTTGAAATCCGCGAGAGAACACTGCCCGGGTTTTA
>CAZFAJ010000110.1:3235-8061 GCA_964517005.1 uncultured Balneolaceae bacterium
GAAAAGAAGCTTTTCTCGCGATTTTCGGCATTGGATGCATCAAAGTGATCACCTTTATGCAGGGCTTCCACGTGCTTGCGTTCCGAATCGCTGAGATCTTTCTCTTTGGGAATGTAGACTTTTACTTTAATCAGCTGGTCTCCGGTCCCCGAATTATTCAGGCCCTGAATACCCCGCTCTTTCATACGAAGCAATTTGCCCGGCTGCGTACCTGATTCAATTTTGACCTTTGCCTTTCCCTTCAG
The DNA here is from genome assembly GCA_964517005.1 of uncultured Balneolaceae bacterium. Classification (GTDB taxonomy): domain Bacteria; phylum Bacteroidota; class Rhodothermia; order Balneolales; family Balneolaceae; genus CAYVBJ01. The sequence goes on from CAZFAJ010000110.1 coordinate 3,481, forward strand.
GGTAGGAACTTGCACTTCGGTGCCAAGAATCACATCCGGCACACTCAGCATCAGGTCATAGTAAATATCATTTCCATCCCTGTCAAAATGTTCGTGCTCTTTCTCTTCAATAATAATGATCAGGTTTCCGGGCTCACCTCCGCGGATACCGGCATTTCCCTGTCCCCGCATGGTAATATAATTTCCATTGGCCACACCGGAGGGGATATTTATTTTAACTTTATCTTCGCCTTTCACCCGGCCTTCACCATTGCACTTGCTGCATTTATTCCGGATCACGCGTCCTTCGCCCTGACAATTGGGGCATGGCTGAACATTCACAAACTGTCCGAACATCGTTTTTGAAACCTGTCTCACTTCGCCCATTCCGTTACAGGTACTGCAGGTTTCAAAATCAGATTCAGTTTCTGCCCCGGTTCCGTTACACTGGTCACACTTTATACGTTTTTTAACTTTCAGGGTTTTTTCGGTGCCAAATGCGATCTCTTCGAGAGTCAGGTCCACCCGCAGTTTCATATCGGAGCCCGGCCGCCCGGTTCCGCGTCTCCGTCTGCTACGTGCTCGCTGTCCGCCGCCGAAGATATCACCGCCAAAGAAATCTGCTCCGAAAACATCACTGAAGTGGCTGAATATATCTTCATAGGTGGCGTTTTCAAATCCGCCTGAAGCACCCCCATTTATACCGGCATGTCCGAACTGATCGTACCGTTGTCTTTTCTGAGAATCCCTGAGTACTTCGTAAGCTTCCGCTGCCTCTTTAAATTTTTTGGCCGTCTCTTCATCCCCTTTATTGCGATCGGGATGGTATTTCATAGCCAGCTTGCGGTATGCCTTTTTTATTTCAGACTCATCTGCAGACTTACTGACACCCAATATTTCGTAATAATCTCGTTTTGACATGTTTACTGTGATCTATTCACTTACAATTACTTTTGCATGACGCATTGTGCGATCGTCAATTTTATATCCGCTCTCAACAACCTGAAGCACAATATCACTCTGAACAGATTTGTCTTCCGGTTTTTGTCTGAACAGCGCATCGTGAATGTTTACATCGAAGGGTACACCCGTCTCGTCAATTCGCTCCACACCTTTCTTTTCCAGGACATTCTTGAATTTATTGGCAATCAATTTTATTCCTTCCAGCATTGACGGATCTGCATCAGATTCTTCAAGAGCCTCAATTGTGCGGATCAGGTCATCATTGATGGGTAAAAAATCTTCAAGCGCAGTAATCTTGGCCTGTTCAAAAATCTGCTGCTTCTCCCGCTGCAATCTTTTCCGCAGGTTATCCATCTCGGCCACCCTGCGAAGAGAAGCTTCCTTAGCCTCTTCAAGTTCCCGTTCCAATTCATCTATTCTGTTTTGCTGTTCCAGAATCAGATCATCCTCGGTAAGCTCTCCCTGAACTTCCGGCATATTTTCATGTTCTTCCTTATTCCGGATATCAGGGGATTCAATATCCTGATTCTTATTATTCATTTTAAAATCGTTTAAATTATTCGTGCTCTTTTTGCTCATTTTCGGATAATAGTTTTATAGTGTCGTTTATGCAAATAACATGCCATCTATGAAACGAAGGAGAATTGCTGACATTTTGCAATTTTCGTGTAATTATGCGGGTTTACTTCTCTTCTTCATGAAAGAATTCAATCATATTGCCATCAGGATCTGCAACAAAAACAAATCTTCCTCTCTTTCTATTGGCCGGACCGCTTAAAATCGTCACCTCATTTTCCCTGAAGTACCTTGCCATTTCATCAACTTTCTCGTTACTGTCAAGATAAAAACCAAAATGATCCATCCGGAAATCCCTTGAGTTTGGATCATAGCTTGTTTCTGCTTCAACAATCACAATGGTGTCTTCCTTCCCAACTCTGTAAACAGCCATGCTTTGTCCCATCTGACGGACTAATTCAAAACCAAGTATATTTTCATAAAAATCACGGGATCGATCGATTTCATTGACGCGGATCGTAATATGGTTAATTCCTGAAGGTTTAAAATTCATAACGGGCTGATTTGATTAATTATTTTTCTGTTTGGCATAGCCAATAAATATAAGGAATTAACAATCGAATTTGATAGTTTTGAATTTGAATGCATAAAAAGAAAAAATAAGCATCTAAATCATTGTCAACTTTATACATCGTTGCCACACCCATCGGAAATCTGGATGATTTTTCATCCCGTGCAGTGCAGGTTCTGAAAGCTTCAGACCGCATTGCCTGTGAAGATACCAGGACATCGGCAGTACTGTTAAAGCGATATTCAATTGACAGGCCAACATTTTCGTTTCACCAGCACAATGAACATCAAAAAGTTCAGCATATAATGAACCTGCTTGGGAGCGGAGAAAATATTGCGATTATCAGTGATGCCGGGATGCCCGGAATTTCGGATCCCGGATTTTTAGCTGTTCGTGCTGCACATCAAAAGGGTCACACCGTTACCGTAATACCGGGTCCCGATGCATGCACCACTGCACTCATCGCGAGCGGACTTCCATCCGACCGGTATCTTTTTGAAGGATTTTTACCCCCTAAAAAAGGACGGCAAACCAGGATGAAAGAAATCGCTGATTCGGATATAACTGTCGTTTGCTACGTAAGTCCGCATAAGATTTTGAGGTTTTTACAGGGACTGCAAGAATTTACCGATGGCTCCCGTTTGATCTGTGTTGCACGTGAATTGACCAAAAAGTTCGAGCAGATACAGCGTGCACCTCTTTCTGAACTGATTGAATACTGGACAAATAACACTCCCAAAGGTGAATTTGTGCTTGTCATTTCAGGAAAAGGGTATAAAGAGTAGAAAGATAAGTGCAAAATAAATTATCTTTGCACCTGTAAATCAACACCGATAAACGCCGGCAATGAGAAAACATTTTTGGAATCGTCCGTGGCCTCTCTCAATTTCAGCAAGTGTGCTGCTTGGAGTATCGTTTCCGCCTTTTGATCTCGCCATTGCACAAATTCCCGCATTTATTTTTTTACTGAGAGCGGCTGAACTGAGCAATACCGGGCGTCAGGCTATCATACATCTCTATCCGTCGTTCATCATCTGGAATATCATTGCCACATACTGGCTCACTTTTGCCACCGTAGCCGGAGGTGTGGCAGCCATTCTGGCGAACAGCCTGCTGATGGTGATCCCGTTTCTCTTTATCCGGAAACTTCTCTATTCAAATCTGAAGCCGGTCTATTCCTCATTGCTCATTGCCGGATTATGGGGTGCTTATGAATTTCTGCACCACAACTGGGATCTCTCCTGGACCTGGCTGGCACTTGGCAATGGCTGGGCCAACTTTCCCGATGCGGTTCAGTATATCTCCGTAACCGGCTACCTGGGTATCTCCTTTTGGGTCGTTTTATCCTCTGCGCTTTTCTATTACAGCATACGCGAATTTTCAAAACCTGTGTTGATCCGGGCCTTAGTCCTTTTTCTGATCTTCCCCATCTTCTCTCTTTTAAGCATCGCTTACTATGATACCGAAGAGGCCGGTGAGCCCGTTGAAGTAGCAGTGATCCAGCCCAATCTCGACTCCTATCTTGAACTCGGAGGATATCAGAGTTATTCTAAACTTCTCTCGGCCAATCTGTTATTGAGCGATTCCACACGGACAGAAAACACAAGCGTGATTATCTGGCCCGAAAATTCAACGGAAACTGTGCTTACCCTTGAGTCTTCTACTGGCTCCATTATTAAAGATTCTCTCTCAAACTGGGAAACCACCCTGATCACCGGAAGCGGGTATGTTAAATATTACCCTGAAGAGAGTGCCCCGGATCTGACACGCGGCATCAACTCCAACGGCCCCTACAATGTCTATAATGCCGCATTCCTCTATCGGGCAGGTCAGCCAAACGAAGTTTACGAAAAAGGAAGACTGGTTCCGATCGTGGAGCGCTTTCCCTTCGTTAATTTTTTCCATTCCATTGATAAACCGGGGTGGGTGGACTGGCCGAATCTGATGGGTTATGGCAAGGGATCCGATCCCACACTTTTTGAAATTAACGGTTATAAAACCACTGCACTTATCTGTTACGATTCTGTCTTTCCGGGCTGGGTACGCGAATTTGTCGTGAATGGTGCAGACTTTATCACCATCATAACCAATGACGGATGGTGGGGTGATACAAGCGGACATGTTCAGCATTTTGCCTTCGCCCGGTTACGTGCTCTTGAATTCAGGCGATGGATTGTGAGAAGTGCGAACAACGGCATTTCCGGCATCATTGCGCCGGATGGAGACGTACACGTGGAAACCAATTACTGGGAGCGAACCGGGTTTACATACAATGTTTATCCGTCAGATCAGCTCACATTTTACGCGGTGTACGGAGACTGGTTTAACTGGCTGATGGTTGCCGGTGCCGTTGCGGGTATCCTTATTCCTGTAATGAGCAAAAAACCTGAAGTCTGAATCCCGCTCCGCCCCTAACTTCAGGAAATTTCAAAAAAGAGTTGATAAGATTCCCCGAAACGTTTTATCTTGTGATTCTTTAGCGGGAATAGCTCAGTGGTAGAGCACCACCTTGCCAAGGTGGGGGTCGCGAGTTCGAATCTCGTTTCCCGCTC
>CAZFAJ010000111.1:0-7939 GCA_964517005.1 uncultured Balneolaceae bacterium
ATCTCATCGCGCTGGTCAGGGAGTCCATTTGTGTCAATCCCTAACATAGCTACCTGTTAAATCCTGGTTCCGCAGGCCGTGGTAAAATCTCTTTGCGCTTTTGGCGTATGCATTTTTCTCATGCGCGCTTTGCGTGAAACCCCAGGGAAAGATCTTCCCAGGGTTTCTCGCAAAGATCGCGGAGCTGCTGAGATCGCAGAGGAGGGAGACGGAGAGGTGTGAACCCGCTTCAACGCTGACAGGAGGCCCGGAAGGATTAAGACCAGAAAAAGACCTACGACTACGGGCCACGCTGTCAGGTTTCGCTACTGCCAAGTCCCCGTCAAATACTATATCCGTTGGGGATCACCGCGTCTTTTTGGATGATGACAATTCCATCAACTACGTAGTGTTTATCATATTTGCCATCTTCCAGGTGTCCGCCTCCCACAATGCGTACATCATCCCCGATCCGTACATTTTTATCTACAATTGCATTGCTGATATAACAGCGTCTGCCAATTCCCATCAGTGGTTTCTCGGGAGACTGGCTGTCAATATCCAGCCGGCTGGGAAAATAGTCATTACCCATTATGATAGAGTGTTCAATTGTCGTCGCACGGCCGATTCTGGACCTGATACCAATCACTGAATGCTCAATCCTGCTCGCCTCAATAATACACCCTTCTGCAACAATGGAATGTTCAAGATTTGTACCCATTAATTTGGAAGCTGGTAAAAGCCTGGCTCGCGTGTAAATCTGACCATCATTATCATACAGATTGAAAGCTGGCAGTGTTTCTGTTAAAGCAAGATTCGCTTCAAAAAACGAACGTATGGTACCAATATCTGTCCAGTAGCCGTCAAATTCATAACTGCAGACTCTTGCACCCTCATCAATGGCTTTGGGTATGATCTCCTTGCCAAAATCCGTAGCATCCGGATTTTCGTCAAAAAGATCCCGCAGCACTTTCTTGTCAAAAACATAGATGCCCATAGAGGCGAGATATTCTTTACCTTGATTTTTTAAATCAACGGATGTTTCTGATTTCCACTCATCAAGTTCATCAGTCGAAGGTTTTTCAATAAAGGACTCAATCTCTCTCTTGTTATTGGATTTCATAATCCCAAATCCGGTTGCGTCTTCTGCTGTTACCGGTATGGTTGCAACCGTAAGTCCCGCTTTTTCTTCCAGATGCCGGGAGAGGAGTTTTCTGTAATCCATCTGATAGAGCTGGTCACCGGAGAGAATCAGCACATATTCATACTCTACATTCCGCATGTGATGTAGTGACTGCCTCACAGCATCCGCCGTTCCCTGGAACCAATGCTGGCTTTTAGGAGTCTGCTCCGCAGCAAGAATATCAACGAACCCATGACTGAAAAGGTCAAAATTATAGGTGTTCTTTATGTGGCGGTTTAATGATGCAGAGTTGAATTGAGTCAGTACAAATATTTTTCTGATGTTCGAATTCAGGCAATTGGAAATTGGAATATCGACCAGTCTGTATTTGCCTGCAATGGGTACGGCAGGTTTAGATCGTTGACGCGTTAAAGGGTGAAGCCGGGTACCTCTGCCTCCCCCGAGTATCATTGCCACTGTTTTTTCATTCATAATTACTCTTTCAGGTTTAATAGTTTATGATATAGTTTGATATATGTTCCGGCTGATTTTTCCCATGAAAAATCAAGTTTCATTATTCTCTTTCGAATCGTATCAAATTCACTCTTATTGTCGTATAATTTTACAGCTCGCTCAATCGTCTCTGCCGCTTCTTCAAGATTGAAGTTCTCAAATAAAAATCCATATCCGTTCTCTTCCAAAATATCGATTACGGTATCTTTTAAACCACCTGTAGCACGAACAATCGGAACCGAACCATATTTCATGGCATACATCTGATTTAATCCGCACGGTTCAACCCGGGAGGGCATCAATAAAAAATCACTTCCTGCATAAATCTGATGTGCAAGGCTCTCATTATACTCCAGCCTTGTATCAAAATAGCCCACATACTTATTCTGTAAATTATGAAAATAATTGTGCAGTGACGGATCACCGGTTCCCAATACCACAAAACTTGCTTCAATTTCTGATTCAACAATCTTACTGATTAAATCAGGTAACAAATCCGCCCCTTTTTCACGTACAAGACGCCCGATAAATGCAAATATCGGACGATTATTATTGAGATTGAATTCCTTTAGCAGTTCCTGTTTATTCTCCTTTTTTCCTGATTTGTAATTCCGGACTGAATAATTCTTCTCTATAAATGTATCTTTTTGCGGGTTCCACACATCCTGATCAATTCCATTTAAAATGCCCCGGGTTTTCAGCTTTTCCTGCTGAAGAAGTGTTTCAAGACCGTGACAATATTCAAGCAGTTCCTGCATATAACCCTCTGAAACAGTCGTTACCTGCCAGGCCGTTTTTATTCCGGTCGCCAGTGAGTTCATGCCCTCATCCCACTCCAGAAGCCCCTGTTTATCCAGGTTAAATGCGGGTAGAAGCATATAATCATTACTGTGATAACGGCCCTGGTATTCTCCATTATGAATGGTCAATACCGACGGTGTATCAGCAAACATCTCGTACCTGTAGCTGTTGCTCATCATAAAAGGAATCAGTGAACTGTGATGATCATGACAGTGAACCACATCAGGGTCTTGTCCCGTTTCTTTCAGCCACTCAAGAACAGCTATTTGAAAACTGAAAAACCGTTCCTTTTCATCCCAGTACGGAAAACCCGACCATGGATCGATATAAATACCCGGCCTGTCAAATCTGCCGGGAATATCCACCAGGTAAAATTTAAATCCCTGATCAGGCTCCTCCACCCGGTGAATTCTGAATGCAAAATCGGAGTTACCGAGAGGTGCGCGTCCTTCAAACAGCAACTTTGTGCTCGCAGACTTGAGCCACTCAGTCATGTAATAAGGCATGATCACAGAGGCTTTCGCTTCTAACTTATTCATATATTTTGGCAAAGATCCGACAACGTCTGCCAATCCGCCTGCTTTGGCTGCCGGATAACACTCGGCAGAAACATGGATAATATTCATTTAATCAACCCGCTCTTTCAAATACGTAGTTTCTGTCAATTTTATTAATTTCTATCTGTAAGTAATGAAAAGATCGTTTATACAGCAACCAATTTCCTTTTCTCTTCGTAAGTAAGAAAAAGATTGTGCATACTGCAACCAAATTTCTTATAATCAACAAAAAATTTATACTCGCATGAGTGTTATTGAAACAGAGCAGGTTACAAAATCATTTGGCAAGACGCATGCAGTACAAAATGTAAGTTTTTCAACTGAACGCGGACGCATCTTTGGACTTTTAGGCCCGAACGGAGCGGGTAAAACAACAATGATCCGCATGATCAACTACATTATTGATCCGGATGAAGGAGATATAACCGTAAATGGTAAACAGGTAAGTCCCGAGACTCAAAAAATGATTGGTTATATGCCTGAAGAGCGCGGACTCTATAAAAAAATGCAGGTTGGCGAGCAACTGATGTATCTTGCCCAGCTCAAAGGGTTGTCATCCGGGGAAGCAAGGGAGAAAATCCGGTACTGGCTCAATCGCTTTAATGCTTCCGACTGGCATAAAAAAAAGGTGGGCGAACTTTCCAAGGGAATGAGTCAAAAGATTCAGTTCATTGCAACCATTGTCCATGAACCTGAAATTTATATTTTTGATGAACCTTTTAGTGGCCTTGATCCAATAAACAGTGAACTTTTGAAGGAGATTATATTAGAGCTGCGGGAAAAAGGGAAAGCCATTCTATTTTCAACACACCGTATGGAACAGGTTGAACAGATGTGTGATGACATCTGCCTGTTTAATAACGGACGTGTTGTTTTAACAGGTAATTTAAGGGAGATCAAAAAGAAATTCGGTAAAAATACAGTTCTCCTCGAATTTCAGGGAGACAGCTCATTTCTGGATACCCTCGGTGATGTAAGAATAAATAACCGCTCTACCAATTTTGCTGAAATCAGAATATTAAACGGGCTCAATTCACAGGATATCTTAAAAACAGCGATGAGTCACGCCGAAATTCATCGTTTTCAGCTCGTGGAACCAACTTTAAATGAAATATTCATCTCTACGGTAGGTGAAGATAACATAACCCGACAGGTGGTCTGAATGAACTGGCGACAGGTTTTTTTGGTGCTAAAACGCGAATACATGACGCGGTTCAAAAGCAAGGGTTTTATCTGGGCGACAATTCTTGTACCGGTCGGATTTATTCTGATGTTTGGCCTTGGCATAGCAATCGCGGTGTGGGAAAGTGATGTCTCTTTTGAAATCGGTATCGTGGATGAAACCGGAAATATCTACTCTTCACTTGCTGAAATCGATAACTCCCGCTACCTGGATGCCTCCGGACTGTCCGTCGATTCAGTTCGGGCTCTGGTACAAAATGAGGAACTCACCGGCTATATCATCATATCGGAAAATCATATTTTAAATGACGAAGAACTGGAGCTCATTTACAGCGGAGCCGGAGGTATTAATCTTCTCTCCTCAGTCCGGTCGGACCTTCGCGATGTGATCCGGCGCGAACGCATTCGTCTTGCAGAAGTACCCGAAGATGTACAGCGAATCTTTAATTCGAGGATTGAAGTAGAGTCACGCCGTCTTAGCAGCGAGGGTGAGGAAACGGAAGACGATACGGAATTTTTATCTTTTATTGGCATGCTTATGGGGGTGATCATTTTTGCAGCAATCTTCGGTTATGGGGGTTATATCATGCGCGGCGTAATTGAAGAAAAAACAAACCGCATTATTGAAGTGATTACTTCATCCGTAAAACCGATTGAACTTTTGACAGGGAAAATGGCAGGTGTTGGTGCCCTCGCCGCCACACAACTTGGCATCTGGACCCTTTCATTTTTTGCACTGATCTCGGCTGCAGGCCCTGTTGCAATGATGTTCATGCCCCAGCCGGATGAAATAATGAATAGCGAATTAGCAGATGCAGCGCCGCAACTGCCCGGCATCCTGGATATTCCGGAGATTGAAACATCCCTGATTGTCTATTTTGTAATCTTTTTTATCCTTGGTTATCTGCTTTACAGTTCGCTCTTTGCTGCAATCGGCTCCGCTTCTGATTCTGAAACGGATTCACAGCAGCTTATGCTGCCTGTAATGGCACCCATATTTATTGCCTATTTCATTATGTTTCAGGCTACAACCAACCCGGATGGCACCCTTGCCGTAGCCGGATCACTCGTGCCATTCTTTACTCCTATCGTAATGATTACCCGAATTGCCATCACGGAAGTGCCCTTCTGGCAAATTGGCCTGGCTATTTTTCTGATGGCCATTTCATTTGTGGGAACCATGTGGCTGAGTGCCAAAATTTACAGGATTGGCATTCTATCTTACGGCAGTACAGCCGGTTTTAAGGATCTTTTTAAGTGGATTCGGCAGTAATCGATCATGAAAAACTGATTTAGAAAAGGTTTGGCAAACTTCTAAAATTTACATTTCGACCGGGGATTTCAGCCTTTCAGCCACTCTGCCATCATACTCCTCAAAAAGCCGCTCCTGAACCATTTGTTCCCGTTTTTGATCCGAAAGATATTGCAACCCTTCCACAGCTTTATATCTGACCCTGGGATCTTCATCATCCAGAAGCGCAGGCAGACGTTCCTCCCAGAACGACTCCGATGTTTCGAATCTGAGAATAAGTTCCAGTGCACTTTCACGAACCGGCCAGGAGTTCAGTTCACCTAAAAACGTGCCTGCCATAGAAACAGCTTTCTGCTCTTTTCCTTTTAGTGCAAGCTCTTCCAGCAGCTTTGAAACAACCGGAAATGCTTCTTCACGTGTTATTAACTGTTCAGCGGCTCTTTCGAAACGGTCGGGCTCGGTTATCTTAACCAGTGATTCAACTGCAGCTTTTTTTACAGCTTTATCAGTACTTCTGAGAACGGCCTGCTGAAGACGCCCGATAACCTCCTCATTACCGGGATAATTGCCAAGTGCTTCAATCAATGCACGTTTAATCTCAGGATCTGAACTTTCGTTGTATCGTTGCAGAAAGATCTGGTCAGTGCCTGATGCACCGGCTGTTACATGTGCCAGTGACCGGAGCATCTCTGCCTGAACATCTCTATTCTCTTCTGCCCTTAGCAGATCGAGCATGGCAAGCTGTAAATCCGGATTATCTGAAAAACGCCTCAATCCGATAGCAGCGTCAGCACGTGAGTTCGCATTCTCATCACTCCTGAGCTGATTGATCCAGAACATAAACGGTTTTTCCTCTTCCAGTACGATATCGCTCTCTGCAGGCAGGTTCAGTTTCATATATTCAATACCCGGATTCACATTCATTCGTATGGTTTCAGATGACCCGCTGAAGCTGATTTCACGGGTTTGCGTGTCATCGAAATAACGGGTTGTAAGAATAGCGGTTACAAGTTCCTGAACCCCCTCACTTTTCGCGGTGATATCAATATCAACCACTCCTTCAGATTCTATCCAGTTATAATCTGCGAAGTAGGTAACGGGTTCTTCATCAGCGGCTATGTCTGAGGTATCTGTATCTGAAGACGCAGCCGGTGTTTCAAAAAAACGGCGGCCCGATGTGTGATATAGCTCCCGGGCAAATTCATACCGGTTAAGCACTCCCCGGCTTTCCCTGAATAACCGGGGTGTTGTCATTGCAATCACCTCGCGAAGCAGTGCCTGTCCATCCGAATTCAGAAAATCATTTTGGGCACTTTGAAAGGCAGGTGAAAAATCCGGGTAAACAGATGTTTGCCCCGCAGCAGGGCTGTCTGAGGCAGTATAATCATTCTGCATAAACCACCCCTGCAGCAGGGTTATAAAATTTGATTCATTCCACTGTTCTTCGCGTATCTGAATCCCTGCCCATTGTGCTGTCACACCATATTGAACTTGTGCTTTTATATTCCCTCTGTTTTTGAATGCAAATATCACACCGGCCCCATAATTTTTCGTTTCCCAGCGGCTGTCATCCAGAAGTATAATATCAACGGTTCTCCACGGATAACCGGTTTCCGATTGCTGTTCTGCATTTCTGAACGCTGCGTAAGCAGCCTCAAGAATGCCATCTCTTTCATCAGCATCGGGCATATTCTTTTTCAGATGATGAAGATGAATCTGATGCAGCCCCGCCGAGGTCTGGAAGGTTTCAAAATCACCGACAGCAAATGCAAGAGCTGATGCAGGAACCGGGCTTTCCGTTATAAATACAGATCTCTCCTTGTCTACAGATACAACTTCACTACCCGTGGTTCTGCCGGTAGCGATGGCTTTCAAGCCGGATGTATAGGTGAGTGTAATACGCGTAGTAAATTCTACCCTGGGATGATCTGTAACAGGCAGCCAGTGACTCGTGCTTTTTGGCAACAGTGAAGTCCAGGTCAGGTTTCCGGGTTCCGAGTGAATGCCAAATCCAGGCAATACCCTATATCCGATTCTCAATTTCAGGATGTCGCCCCTGTTATAATTTTCCGGGGCTGTAATCAGCAGCCGGTCATTCCTGACAGTAAAACCGGCAGGCTCATCTCCCCAGAAAACCTGCTGAATATCCATGCGGGGAGCTTCCAGCCGAACGGTATCTGTCACACTCACCCGAAAGGAAACGTCATAGAGTGCTTCACCTTCAATCATTCCATCTTCCTGAATTTTCAATTCAAGATCCAGATGATCAAAATTGAGATCAATTTGCGGATAGGTTGTAAAATCATAATTCTGAGCATTGGCCAATTCACATAGCGGTGCCAGCAGGATGATCAGAATGGATAGCAATAATTTACTTTTCATATAATTCTTCGTTCTTCAGATTTTAAATATTCTTTTTTTGGATAATCTCTTTTTGATAAAAACAAGCTTTGAAAGAGATTAATTGAGCTTATCGGAGATCCGGGATCAAAGTCGGGGTTTTCGGGTACGCACCGCGAACACACCCCTCGT
>CAZFAJ010000112.1:0-7810 GCA_964517005.1 uncultured Balneolaceae bacterium
AATCCGTCAATAAACCGCTAAGAAATTACAAATATTAGAGCATCCCTGTTAAGTAGAGAGACAATTTTATTTTGAGATACCAGAAATTTAGCTTGCATCTTTACGCAAGATACGCGTACAACGAAAACCAAATAAATCGTACCTACGGCACTTTCTGCATTTTGATCTCCAAAATCCTTGGGTTGAAACCCAAGGTTACAACATTTGTTGTGCCTCTGGCACTTTCTAATCTATGAATATATTTGATGACTGTATTGAAAAATTGACAAGCCAAAGACTGCTTACATTTTGTCATAATTTTTTCTTCAAATTAATTGGAATTCCTTCAGCACCTTTAAAAAAAGTACCATTTCCAAAGGCACAAAATTAAATTGAGGTGCTGGGAAAGAGCACGGTAAAATTTTTGATTACCTGATCCACCGGTGGTGGATCGAATATGATTAGCCCCGACACGCATGTCGGGGCTAATCATGTTTTACCCCGTTTGACGGGGTAGTTCTCGTGAAGATTTAAGAATCGATTTTCACTTGTGTCTTCATACCAAAATGTTTGAGAACATAAATGTAAACAAAAGAAGCCACGCATCTTGATTACATCCCCAGTCAGCACCTCAAATTAAAATTGTACCAATAAAATTACGCCTGCCTGTAAATTCAGTTATCAAAACAGTTAAAATTCTTCTTGCTTTGTATGATTACAACCCTCATTTTAAGAGGTTATTTTTCAAAAAAAATATTATTCATGTACAGTGAGTTTTTAAAGGACTTAAAGAAATACAATCACATCGGTGTTTTTTCACACATCCGTCCTGACGGTGATTGTATAGGTTCGCAGGTAGCGCTCTGCCGGTGGCTGGAAACAAACGGTTTTACTGCGTATGCTTTCAATGATGATCCGGTGCCGCAGAATCTGCAATGGCTCTGTCATTATTATCCCATCCACGTTCCCGCCGAAGAGGAACTTGCAAAATGCGACATGTTTATTTTACTGGACGGAAATGCGGCACATCGTTTTGGAAGCTTTGAACAGTGGCAGAAGAAGCATCACCCATTCACAATAATGATCGATCATCATCCTGACCCCGACAACGATTTTGACTTATCCATCTCCGTTGATGATGCATCTTCAACCTGCGAGCTGATCTATAATCTCTATGCTGAATACGATAAAGACCAGATTGATGAGGGCACTGCGAAAGCCCTCTACACCGGGATTATTACAGATACAGGCTCTCTTCAGTACGATAGTGTTACACCCGAAACAATGGAAGCGGCGGCCGATCTTCTCCGTTACGGTTCGTTCAAACCAAATGAAGTTGCTGAACAGGTTTTTTCGAATAAGACAATTGAGCAGTTTCATCTGCTTAGCCTGGCCATGTCTACAATTCAGCTATTCGAAAACAATCAGATTGCTGTGATGTCCGTTACTCAAGAGATGCTGGATAAAACGGGAACTACAAATGCCGATTGTGAAGGGTTTGTCAGTTATCCGCTGAGTATCCAGGGAATAAAAGCAGCTTTACTTATTAAGGATCTCAGTGATGAAGGAATTAAAATGAGTCTGAGGTCCAGAAGTGAGATTGATGTAAATCAGTGGGCTCGTGAACTGGGTGGCGGCGGCCATAAAAAAGCTGCCGGGGCGTGGCACGAAGGCCCGCTTGAAATTGCAATCCGCGAAGCTGTAGAAATCGGAGCTAAACAATTAAAAAAAATTGAAACAGATTCTTCCAGATAGTCTTCTGCCTTTGTTATTTCTGTTTGCACTGGTAATGTGTACAGCTGAAGACCCCCAAACAGAAAATGAGAGTGAAGAGACCAGCTTCTTTTCCGCTACTCAGATCGAAGAAAACAGAGCCGATATTCCAAATCGCCTTGATTCGCCGGAGGTTACTCAAAACCAGGCAGTTCACGCGATTGAAAACAGCAGAACCAATGCAATCACCACTGCTGTTGAAAGTGCAAGCGACGCCATCGTAAGTATAACGGCAACTGAAGTTTTAGAACAGCGACGCACACCGCAGGATCAATTTTTCAGGCACTTTTTCGGATTGGATACACCTACTGAAAATTCAAGCATGGGTTCGGGTTTCATTATCAGTGAAGACGGCCTGGTTGTAACAAACCAGCATGTGGTTGGGCAAAATCCAAATAATATTATGATATCGATGACTTCCGGAAAAAGCTACGAAGCAACCCTGGTTGGCAGCGATGAGTTTTCGGATCTTGCCCTGTTAAAAATAGAGTCTGATCACATATTTCCTTTCGTAGATTTCAGTGACTCTGACGATGTGATTGTCGGTGAGTGGGCAATTGCACTGGGGAATCCGTTTGGCCTGTTCGACGATGGCAACCCTACGGTAACCGTTGGAGTTGTAAGTGCTAAAAATCGTGATTTCCGGCCGAATCCAAACAATCCCCGCGTTTACATCGATATGATTCAGACAGATGCTGCCATTAATCGCGGAAATTCCGGTGGCCCGCTCCTCAACAGCGAAGGTAAAGTTATCGGCATAAACACATTTATTTTTACGGGCGGCACAAGTTCAGGATTTATCGGCCTTGGATTTGCAATTCCAAGCAACCGTGTTCAGAAAATTGCCTCACAACTGCTCAGCAGCGGTGTGGTTAATTTAGACTATGACCCCGGAATGGAATTCACGTCCATGACAGAGCAACTGGTATATCGTTACCAGCTCCCGTATGTGCAGGGCTTGCTCGTAACAAGTGTAAATAAAGATGGCCCTGCTTATGAATGCGGTGTAATGCCGGGCGATGTGATCGTAAAAATTGGCGATGAGCGTGTTGTAAGTGAAATGCATGCCAGGGCGCTGCTTCGCGAATATAAAATTGGAGACAGTATGCCCCTTGAAATTATTCGCAATCAAAACCACTATAAAACAGAAATGAAACTCCGGAATAAGATAAATGCAGAATCCAAAACTGACTAGCCTATGTTCTTTAAACAACTATTTGATCCAAAACTGGCACAATATAGCTACCTGATCGGATGCCAGGCTACAGGCGAAGCTCTGATCATAGATCCGATGCGGGATATTGACCAATATCTCAACCTCGCGGCCGGTGAAAAACTAAAAATTACAAAAGCTGCCGATACTCATATTCATGCCGACTACGTTAGCGGATTGCGTGAATTTGCCGAAAATGATACCAAAGTCTATGCATCGGATGAAGGTGGTGAAGATTGGCGGTACGAATGGCTGATCAACAGTGATTACGACTATCAGCTGTTGAAAAACGGCGATATTATCAAGGTTGGAAATATAAGGGTGAAAGCCTGGCATACGCCGGGTCATACTCCCGAGCACCTCAGCTATTATATTATTGACGGAGCAGTTTCAGATCAGCCGCTCGGAATTGCAACAGGTGATTTTATCTTTGTAGGAGATGTTGGCAGGCCCGACCTTCTGGAATCAGCGGCCGGAGAGGCAGGTGCAATGGAACCCTCAGCTAAACGACTGTATCACTCCATAGAAGATTTCAAAAATGAATCGGAATATTTACAGGTCTGGCCCGGCCATGGTGCGGGAAGTGCCTGCGGCAAAGCCCTGGGTGCCGTTCCCGGCAGTACAGTTGGGTATGAATTGCGATTTAATAATTCAATACAGGAGGCAAGCAGTGAACAGAATTTTGTTGATTATATTTTGGATGGCCAGCCGGAACCTCCCTACTATTTCGCAAGAATGAAACGTGTCAACAAAAAAGGTCCGGATCTGCTGGGAACTCTGCCAAGGCCACCTAAAATCACAGTCCCGGATATTCTTGAAAACATCAAAAATCAAAATGCAGTGGTGATTGACACCCGCGACATGAAAAAATTTATGAAGGGACATTTGCCCGGATCCATTTGTGCCCCGTTAAGTAAACAGTTTAATACGGTTGCAGGCTGTTACGTGGAACCTGAGCAAAATATTTACCTCATAATTGAAAATGAGGATGTTGATGAAGCGGTGAGGGATTTGGTAAGAATCGGCCTGGACAAAATTGCAGGATTCATTACTCCGGTTGAAATTGATGCCATTAAAGAGAAAGATGGCAAGCTGGAGAGTATAGAAGCAATAGACTTCAAGGAGATGAAAGAGTATCAAAACTCCGAAAACGTCCGTGTGCTGGATGTGCGCAAAAAAAGTGAATATGAAAATGGCCACATAAAGGATGCACTGAATATTGCCCATACCAGGCTTCTCCCCCGAGAGGATGACCTGCCGGGAGACCAGACACTGGCGATTCATTGCGCAGCCGGCGGCCGCTCTGCTTATGCCGCCTCCTATCTCAAATCGGCTGGTTTTTCAGTAAAATGGGTGTACGACAACTTCGAAAATGCAGAAGAGATTTATGATATTGAGAAGTAATCATCCTAACTAATCGGAATAAAAAAATTGACTTCGCTAACCTGATATTTTAAAAAATGATTCTTGCCTGGACCGGTGCCTTAATCGTTGGATTATCTATATGAACCTTATGTAAAAATGTCACAAACCACCCTTCTCTCTTTATTTCACTATCAGACCGCCGGTGCTAAAATACTGGCGTTTATGCGAATGGGTTTTCCGCCCCTTCGAAGCAAAACCATACCGGGCCTTCAATTCTGGAAACCCCTTGGTACGGGAGGAGGAAATGGATTTTCCCTGCGCCCCGATTTTTCCACGTATGGCCTGCTCACCGTATTTGAAGATGAGATACAGGCTGACAAATTTATCGGCAGCAGTATCCTTAAAAAGTATCAGAAAAGATCAGCGTCGCATTCACACATTCAGCTACATAACATTCAGGCTCATGGCAAATGGAGCGGCCGTGAACCGTTTCAAAAGGCAGCAGATCACGATCCGCAAAAACCGGTATGTGTATTGACACGAGCTACCATTAAACCAACAATGGCATTGAAATTTTGGAAAGATGTCCCCCTTGTATCATCAGAAATTGAAACATTTGAGGATTGTTATTTCTCAAAAGGGGTCGGCGAGTGGCCGGTATTTATGCAAGCTACATTTTCAGTCTGGAAAAACACAGAGGCTATGAAAGCATACGCTTATAAAAACAGGGGGCACCACGAAATGATCAAAAAAACCCGTGAACTCGGCTGGTACAGCGAAGAGCTTTTTGCAAGGTTTCATCCCGTTAAACAGAGCGGGGACTTAATCTCCACACCTCAATTATAAATTTTTATATCTATCTTTTCTCCGCGGTCAGCATTTTGTAACAGCAAGATTACTTTCTCACTATCACTGTCATAAAACCACTGCCTGTCTCCGGGTGAGTCTGATTCATCTATTTTTTCTTCATTTAAGGTAATATAGTCCGGACGGTTTGAATTCATAAAATGAAGCTCATAACTCCGTTCCCGATTCATCTCCGCAAACGATCCCTGAACAGCGCCAATTGTAAATATACGGTGGTCAGAAAGCTCGTTATAGCGAAACATTGTCCTCGCCCACTCTCCTTCTTTGTAATTTTCTGTCTGGCCATCATCTTCTGTCATCCGGAAAACACCGCCGTCATACGGATAAATTTCAATCGTCAGAAAATCGTTGGTTCCGGATTCAACTGATTGCGAAAATTCACGATAGGGTATAATCGCCCCGGCTTTCACAAAAAGAGGGAGTGTTGTCAGGGAAGCATCAATCAGCCAGGTCTGTCCGCCTTCAAAGCGGTCTTTGGTCCAGTAATCGAACCAATTTCCCTCCGGCAGATAAACCATCCATTCATCAGTGTCCGGTTCATGAACGGGAGCCGCCAAAAATGAATCGCCAAACCTATACTGTGTTGTACGGATACCGTCACCCTGTATCATTTTACGCCCCGTCTGGCGTGTAAGATGAGCATGAGTGTAGATATATGGAAACAGACGGCTGCGCAGGCGTGTATATTTTTTGAAATTATCCTGCGCCGTTTCCGAAAACTCAAAAGGCATATTTGAAGTTGGATTATCCGGCGAAGTAAACACCTGCATTACGGTGTTGAATGCAGCAAACTGTGTCCACCGTATATACAGCTCCTCCGACACACCCTCAGCACCAAAAAAATTGTATCCTCCCATATCATGAGACAGAAAGGGGATCTCATAGGTTGTGAGCCTGGGATTTGCAGCCATCTCAATATTTTCTTTCAAACCTCCCATCGCAAACCTGTTAAAATCGGGGTAGTCCGGCTGACTCCAGTCAATTTTTGCATCCCCTGTCCATTTTGCCGGATAGAGCAAAAAGCGGGGGTCGTGCGTGCTGTGCAGATGCGACAGTACAAATCCGCGGCTGTCCGGTATCCCCGAAAATTCCCGGATAGCTTCAAAAGCAGTTCTGGTAAACGGAATATCCGAAACGCGATCGAGCTTCAGAAAATCAAGGCCGTTTTCGAAAAAGGGTTTTAATTTTTGTTTGAAATAAGCTGCAGCTTCCGGATTCTCAAAATCGATATCTCCGGTCATGCTGTCACCATTTTGATTGTGCCAACGGTCCGTATTCAGATAGGTCTCCTTAAAAAAGCCGCGGTCGCTGAAATCCGCATACACATTCTCATTGCCATCCTGCAGAATTGTGTTCCAAAGCCAGATTCCGGATTTTACATTTCGATCTTCCATAAATGACCACATCTTTTTCATATCCGGATACGCGGCTGTATCCCCGATAAAATCGACATATCCTGCCGGTCCCCTGCCTTTGTTTTGATAGTCCCAAAACCATGAGTCGATCCAGTAGGCATCAATCGGGTATCCATCATCATAAAGCTTTGAAACCCGTTCCACAGTCTCATCCTGGTTGGTATAACCGCCATAAAGAACTCCAAAAGTCCACGCCGGCGGAATCGCTACAGGCCGGTTTCGCTTTAGTTCAGCTGGATCTGCAAACGGATCTGTTGTTTCCGGAAGTCCCATGCCTTCCGGTTTTATTTCATTATCGAGACTAAGATGCATCTTATCCAGGCGATAGCCCTCTTCGCCGAAACTTTCGAACCTGATTTTATAGAATCCACTCTCCGAAAAATCTGCTATAATTTCTTGCCCATCCGTATGCGACCGGTTCAGCCAAACCAGGGCATTTGATTCCGGAAGCTGAAATCTGTCGCGGCTGATCTCCTCATTTTCATCATTGAACAGGGCATACTCCAGGTAATTCTCATTCTGCTGATGGCTTTTTTTGCGGCTTAAAACCCAGATGGCGTAACGTCCCGGCTCAGTGATATAAAAACGGTAGTCCAGTGTGCCCCCGGATCCGGTGGTATCTTTAACAGAAGACATTCCCATGCTTGTGTAATAATGGGATTTTACCCAGTTATCAGACGTTTGATGCGTCTCAGCTTCTATGGATACCACACCTTCAGCGCTGTAATAATCAGCTTCCGGCAGAGATGTACAACCGATTGCAATGATTATAAAAATAAGCGGGTAATAAGGAATTTTGCAGATCATAAGTAAAAGTTGGGTCTATGTTGATCCGCCGGGAGCCGGACAGTTTTGTGTGGGTAATATAGATTCTTCTATGATGGAAGAAGAGTTGATTTTGAGCTGGACTTAGCTATTAGTTGCTATCTAAAGTGTCGTTAGACACGAATAACATCATAGCCTCCGGTTTCAACCGGAGGAAGAATAATGCACGCAGCCCTGGTTTGAGTGCCGTTAGGTACGGATCAATTCGTTTGTTTGATATCATTGGTTTCATTTTATTTAGAATTTACATTATCAACTCAAATAAATATGGCAAATACGTACCACAAAATAACGATTCACACAATATTTTCTGAGATAATCATACCTACGGCATTTTCATTTGGGGTGCGACATTCATACCACCGATTAAAAT
>CAZFAJ010000113.1:0-7805 GCA_964517005.1 uncultured Balneolaceae bacterium
AACGTAATGGGACACACCCCTCGTTAAACTCATCCGGCTTTGCCGGTTCGCCTGAATTTTTTCGCTTACGCGTTCAAAAGATGAGCCCTCTCAAAGAGGGGACTTCTGGCCTGTGACCTCCACAATAGTGTTGCTTGTGATGGCAGGAAATACCCGCAAAAACCAACCTTTCCCCTAAACCATCGGATTCACAATCCAAGCCCTGGCAAGTTAAACAAACGATGGTTTGAAAAAGGCGCCTCAAGTAAAATTCCCCCACGCTGAAGCGACGGCAATGTATGTTGTCGCACGAAGATCCGGTCAGGCAAAAAAAATCAATTTTACAGAACAGTTCAACATTTCAACAGTTCTACAATTCTACAATTCTTCAGTTCATCCGAAAACCTGTCACCGCTGAGAGGACTCACAATACAGCCAGGCACCCTTTCAGGTTTCACTCTATCTTTCCGTCTCTTCGTCTCCCCTTCGCTCTCACTCCCTCATGGGAACGAAGTTGCTATTATTTTTTTTTAAAGACCAATGCCACGAAAATATTTATCACATATCGACACCAGAATTGACAAGCCTGATTTGAGTAAATTCGATAAGGCACTGTTTATTCTCCACGATCAGCTGAACCTGGACTGTTTTCCCGATTGGGTTCAGAAGGAAAAACCTCTCTTGATTTTTTTGGAATCGGGCGGGAAGGGCAGAGAGATTCCCCATCACAAGAAGAAAGCTGTTTTTGTGGTGAGTGCCATGCGTCATTTTGCAATTGAATGTTTCGAAGCAGGATTCCCGGTTCTCTATCACTCAACAAACGGTCATTTTGACGATGGTTTAGGGAAATTACTGGAACATTTCAAAGGGGAATTCACATATATGACCCCAAGTGAATGGGATACGAGAGAACGGTTACAGAAACTGCAGCATCCGGATCAAAAAGCAGACGTGAAAGAGATACCGAATACTTTTTTTCTTGCGGATGCGGAGAAGTGGAAAGAGAAGATAGAGCCGGGATACCGCATGGAGTATTTTTACAGGGAGATGAGAAAGCAGACGGGGTACCTAATGGATGGAGATGAACCCGAAGGCGGCGAGTGGAATTATGATGACAAAAACAGAAAAGCGCTGCCTGAAGGGTACGAAATACCCGAATATCCTGAGTTTGATCCAGATGAAATTACCCGCGAGGTTATTGAGATGATCGACGAAACTTTTCCTGACTCTTTTGGGAACAGTGATCATTTCAGATATGCTGTGAACCGGAAACAAGCCCTGGAACTGCTGGATCATTTTATAGAAAAGAGGCTCGCTGATTTTGGGCCGTATGAAGATGCAATGGCTTCCGGTAAACATAAACTCTTTCACTCACAACTCTCTGTTTACATGAACAGCGGATTATTGCATCCGGACGAAGTGTGCGAGCGGGCAGTGAATGCATTTAAAACAAACAAAAAAATCCCGCTGCAGTCCGTTGAAGGATTTATTCGTCAAATTATTGGGTGGCGTGAATTTATCAGAATTTATTATGAAGCACTCATGCCGGATATCCGGGAGGCAAACCATTTTGGCTTCACGGAAAAGCTGCCATCTATGTACTGGACGGGATCAACACAAATGAAATGCATGGCAGAGTCATTACACCCGGTTATCAAAGATGGCTATGCTCATCACATACAGCGGCTGATGGTGCTAAGTAATTTCAGTAATCTTACTGAAACAGATCCGCGGGAGCTGAACAGATGGTTTTGGTTTGCTTTTGCAGACGCATACGAATGGGTGGAGCTTCCCAATGTCCTGGGGATGAGTACTTATGCAGATGGGGGAATTCTTGCTTCAAAACCTTATGTATCCAGCGGGAATTATATCAATAAAATGGGTAACTACTGCAAAACATGCAGATATAGTGTCAACAAGAAAACCGGGGACGATGCCTGTCCGTTCAATTACCTTTACTGGAATTTTGTAGACAATCAAAGAGAAACGTTTAATGAAAGTGGCAGGGCCAACTTTATGGTGTCCATGTATGATAAAAAAAGCAACAGTAATAAGAAATCAATTAAAGAATCGTCGATAAAATTCCTGAAAAGCCTGGATAGATCCTGAATGCATCAGATTGTTTTACTTGTATACGAAAACAATGACAACTTTTTAAAAAAACATTTAAGATATTTGTGTACAAAAATGTGGAAGGTGACAATGAAAACACATATCAGCATTATTTTTGATAAATGTGATAAAATTTTCAAAATGTGGAAGCGTTTCCATGAAATGTTGCTATAATTGTTATATTTATTTTTACCAAAAGAAATTAAAGTAAAATTTGGCTTAAATTTTTAAAAAGCGTAATTAAAATCCTATTTTAATTAAATAAATTAGCCAAATATCACGTATCTGCAGTCCAAATTAAATTAACAGTAAGGGATAATAAAATTTGTATTAAAAATTTTTTTATGTGGAAGGGCTTTTTTATTATATAAGCATCATACATTAACAAAATCCTGCAGTTCTTTATCAGGGGCCTGCGGGTAAGCACCAAAAATCAAAATTAGATTAGAGGAATGATAATATGAATGGACATAGGTTACAGAAGAGCGCTCTCTTCTCTCCATATGAATCAGGCCGGCCAAGTACCGGCATGAATAATATGTTAAAGAAAGCGGTACAAATTCTTCTTGCTCTTTTAGTAGTAGCAGGATGGAGTTTCAGTACAGCAATTGCGCAGGATCGTATTGAAGTAACAGGTACGGTAACGGATGCATCCGACGGATCGACGCTGCCGGGAGTTAACATTACAGTACAGGGAATGCCAAACGTGGGTACTACAACAAATCTGGATGGTGAGTACACGCTGAATGTACCCGCCGATGCAAATGTTTTGATTTTCTCATTTATCGGGTTTGTCCGCGAGGAAGTGGAAATCAATGACAGAACTACAATTGACGTAGCACTTGAACCGGATGTTCAATTGCTTGATGACGTAGTTGTTGTCGGGTATGGTACCCAGGACAGAAAAGAGATTACAAGTTCTGTAGCCAGTGTCAAAGCAGAAGATTTTAATAAGGGAAACATCCAGGACAGCCAGCAGCTTTTGCAGGGTAAAGTCTCCGGCCTTCAAATCACCCGGCCGGGTGGTGATCCGAATGGAGGCTTTAATATTCGCCTCCGTGGGCTATCAACCATTGGTGCCAATACAGAGCCGCTGGTGGTAGTAGACGGTGTAATTGGCGCAAATTTTGATACAGTTGATCCCAGTGACATCGAATCAATTGATGTATTGAAAGATGCCTCCGCTTCTGCTATTTACGGTACGAGGGGTGCGAATGGGGTTATTTTAATCACAACCAAAACCGGGACAATTGGTGCAGATCAGCCGGTTTCTGTGAGTTACAACGGGCAGTTATCTACAAATTTTATTGAAAATAAATTGGATGTACTCAGTGCAGACCAGTTCAGGGATCTTGCCGCTTCAAGAGGTGAATCGGCTCTGGACGAAGGTGAAAATACCGACTGGTTTGACCTGGTAACTCAAAACGGATTAACTCAGACTCATAACCTGTCCGTTTCCGGTGGAAGTGCAACTACAAGCTACCGTATATCAGGTAACTTCAGGGATGTGGACGGTGTTCAGGAAACAACCGGTAATCAACAACTGAGCGGTCGTTTGAATTTAACTCACCGGGCACTCAGTGACCGACTTACTCTTACCGGAACAGTTTCAATTGTAAACCGGGATGAAGATAGAGGATTCGGAGAAGTATTCCGGTATGCAGCTGCTTTCAATCCTACAGCACCTGTTTTTGATGCAGACAATCAATTTGGCGGAGGTTTTAATGAGCCTTCCGGTTTTGACATATTTAATCCGGTTGCGATCCAGGAACTTTCCAGCAATGTGTCTGAACAGCGAAGAATAGTAACCTCACTGCGGTCAGCGTATGATTTCAGTGATATTGTACCCGGTTTCAGCGCAGAGCTTTTCTACTCACTCGAAACATTTAATGAAGCGCGCGATGAATTTTACTCTCAAAATCTGAAATTCAGAGGATTTGACAGGGGAGGCTTAGCTACCAGACAAGATGTAAATGATAAATCGGAACTTTTTGAAACTACGATACGCTATTCGAACAGTTTTGACCGTTTGCGGGTTGAATCTGTTGGCGGATATTCATTCCAGGAATTTACAGCTCAAAACAGGTTTATATCGGCCGGTGATTTTATAACGGATGCCTTCGGTTCCAACAGGATTGATGCTGCTCAGGATATCCCCAATGGAATCGCAGATGTTAGTAATTTTAGAGCTGAAAATCGGTTGATTGCTGCCTTTGGACGTGTAAATTTAACTTTTGATAACACCTACTTTTTATCAGGTTCGTATCGACGGGAAGGATCTACACGTTTCGGTTCTAACAACCGCTGGGGTAATTTCTTCGCCATAAGTGGTGGTGTTGAACTGACCAACCTCGTAAATATTCCGAAGGCGGATGAATTTAAATTACGTGTTGCATTTGGCCGTACCGGAACTCAGCCAAGTCAGAACGGTCTTTCACAACTTGTGTTTGGACCAACAGGCAGTAATTTTTTGGTAGGCGGCAGAAGTGGTGATTTTATTCCTGTATTCGGCCCGGTCAGAAATCCCAATCCTGACCTTCAGTGGGAGACAAAAGAGGATATTAACCTTGGTATTGATTTTGCATTTCTTGATTCCCGTTTAACCGGAGCTATAGATGTGTATCGGGGCGATACGGAAGATGCGATTTTTGAATTTGATGTACCGTCACCTCCGAATATTTTCCCAACCCAGTTTGTAAATATCGGAGAATTAAGGAATGAAGGTATTGATGTTGCATTGTCTTATGAAGCTCTCAGACAACAAGATCTGAACTGGACGACCAGTGTTACATTTTCAACATTTGACACGGAATTGACATCTCTTTCCAGTGGACAGTTTGAATTCGGGGACCAGCGATTTTTATCAAATGTGGGAGCTCCCGGATTGAACGATACAGAATTGATCAGGGTTAAGGAGGGTCGTTCAATCGGAGAGATATGGGGCCCTAAATTTGTAGGTTTCGATCAAAATGGCGAGTGGTTGTTTGAAAATGCAGATGGTGATGTTGTAGGATCTGATGACATTACACAAGCTGATGGCCAGGTTTTGGGTAACGGACTTCCTGATTTTGAAATAGGATGGAACAACACTGTTGGTTACAAAAGCTGGGACTTTAACATGTTCTGGAGAGGCTCTTTCGGGCATGACCTGGTAAATACATTCGGTATTTTCCAAACAAATCCATCTGTCATCAGCCAGAGGAATGTGACACAGGAGGCTTTGAATATTCCCGATCTGAACGAATCACCGCAGTTTTCAAGCCTTTTTGTTGAGGATGCCAGTTTCTTTAAGCTGGACAATGTTACGCTTGGTTATTCGTTTGAATTAGGTACAGACGCTCCGATTCGTCGATTACGGGTATTTGCGTCCGGTAATAACTTACTGGTGATTACCGGTTATACCGGAATTGATCCGGAAGCGAGGTTTGCAGATTCCGGTCCGTCAGACAACGGTAATTTTGCTGGCGGCGGCGGCGGCCTTCTGGCACCCGGTATTGAACGGCGAAACGAATGGTTTACTGTCCGGCAGGCAACAGTCGGCGTTAATATTGACTTTTAATCACAGGTAAATAGAAACATGATGAAGAATTATATCAAATCAATAAAAGTAGTAAGTACGGTACTGCTCGTTACACTGATCAGCTACGGCTGTACAGATCTTGACGAGAATTTGCCGAGTGAATTAACGGCTGACCAATTTGGCCAGAGTGAAACAGAAATCATCTCGTCGATCGGTGAAGCCTATACCATTATGGCAGGTAACTGGGGCTCTCATAACGGCTTATGGTCAATCCATGAAGTCGCTTCCGATGAAGCTGCGATTCCCCAAAAGGGTCAGGATTGGTTCGATGGTGGAATATGGCTCAGAGTGCATCGCCATACCTTTACCAGGGATGAAGGTGCAATAAACAATGCTTGGGGAGCTCTTTTTCAGGGTGTAAATACATCGAACAGGCTGATCTTTACGCTGCAAACGATTGTTGAGGAAGGCGGGCTTTCTCAGGAAGAGGCTGATGAGTTTATTGGTGAATTGAGAGCTGTCCGTGCTTTCTATTATTTCTGGTTGCTGGATACATTTGGAAATGTGCCTTTAATCACTGATTTCGAAACAGCTCCTGAAAGGCCGGCTAACAATTCGGATTTTGCACAAGGAAGGACAGAACTGTTTAACTTCATTGAATCAGAGCTTACGGCTGTTGCCGACCTGGTATCGGATAATGTAGATGCGACCTACGGTCGAATTAATAAGTTCGCTGTTCATGCGCTGCTCGGTAAACTCTATCTGAATGCAGAAGTCTACACAGGTACACCAAGATGGCAGGATGCGATTGATCAATTTGACATCATAATTGATTCAGGCGAGTTTCAGTTATCGGGTGGTTACTTTGAAAATTTTGCAATTGAGAATGCCAACTCTCCTGAAAATATCTTTGTGATTCCATATGATGAAGTATTTTTGAGTGGTTTTAACCTCAACCAGATGACTCTGCACTACGGTCAGCAATTTGAGTTTAATCTGCAACAGCAGCCATGGAACGGGTATACATCCACACAAACTTTTTACGAATCGTTTGAGGATTCAGATGTGCGTAAGAATGGTTTTTTATCAGGTCCCAGGTTTGATACCAATGGGAATCCAATCATTGATGATGCTCTGTTGCCAACAGATACAGACACAGACCCTGAATTAGTTCTCCGGCCTGAGATCAATGAACTCGCACCGAATGCGTGCCGCGAATGCGGAGTTCGTTTCGGCAAATTTGAAATAGCCAGTGGTGAATTGCCGGAAAAAAGCAATGACTGGCCATTACTTCGATACGCCGATGTGCTTCTCTCCAAAGCTGAAGCACAGTGGAGACTCGGAACTGGTAACCCGCTTCTCATCGTAAATGAGATTCGCGATCGGTCGAATGCAGATCCGCTTGATGCGTTAACTGCTGAAAACCTGCTGGCAGAGCGTGGCCGTGAACTTTATCTTGAAATGTTCAGACGACAAGATCTGATTCGTTTCGAAGGTCAAAACGGTGGAGTGACTGCGTTTAACGATCCGTGGGATTTCAAGGATGTGTCTGATCCCAACGTTAACGTTTTCCCGATTCCAAGAGAACAGATCGAAGCAAACAGTAACCTGACGCAAAATCCTGGTTTCTAATAATAGGGTATAGAGCTTAGTTTAAATAAAAGGCCGTGATTAACTCACGGCCTTTTCTATTTTCTGCTCTTTTTTTTCTACTCTTTTTTTAAAACTCTTTTTACATATAAAATATTTCTCCCGCAGTTCAAATTCACAATAGTTGGGAAATCGGTTTCAACTAACTGGCATCTCTGTATTGCAGTATCACTCATTTTACAGCTAAACAAATCAATGCCGTTAGGCATGAACGAAAATGTAGCCACCGATTTTAATCGGTGGTATAAATTTTAGATGGCAACTACAATGAACCGATCAATATATCTAACGTTTTTGTCAATTTTTATAAAATGATTTGTGATCGTTTTTTTTTTTTCATATTAAACAATACACCCATTCATTATAAATTGTTCTGACATGAAGAGTTCACAAATAAGAATTACAGTAATTTCTGCAATCATACTTTTTTCATCGTGTTCAGATCTTGATGAAGATTTGCCCTCCGAATTTGTTTCACCAACTTCTGAAGAAGAGATAATCGCTTTAACGTCATCTGCATATATTCCGCTATCAGAGACAGGAG
>CAZFAJ010000114.1:0-3234 GCA_964517005.1 uncultured Balneolaceae bacterium
GCAATTCCTCCGCAGACAGGCCGTCCACGGAATCCTTACATGAAAGAGACAGCAACTTTAGATCCAATCCCGCTGCAAAAAGAAGCCATGCAAAATTTTAATTCATAACTCATAATTCAAAATTCAAAATTCCATACCTACCCCGTACTCTGCATAGCCGCGGCAACGCCGTTGATGGATAAAAACATGGCCCGCCTGAGTTCCTCTCTCTTTTCATCTGATTCAGCCTGGTGCCATCTTTCGAGCAGCTCTACCTGCAGCAAATTCAAAGGATAGGTGAACACATTTCTGAACTTGATGGAGTTTTGAATCACTTCCCGCATGTCGAGCAGGTTTTCCTGGTCCGTTATTTTCAGGATTACCTCTTCGGCTTTGTGATAATCCTCAAGGATTTTTTTATGCATCGTTTTGTCACTGTGCCGGCCGGCATACATTTCGGTTGTCAGTGTGTGCGTGCGTGCCATTTCGCGTTGGGCATTATCCAGAATTGTTGCAAAGAAATTCCAGTCGCGGTACCACTTTTTCAGGATCTTCATCGCTTCGGGTTTTTCATTCAGAAGAGATTGCATGGATTCCCCGATCCCGTACCATCCGGGAACATTATAGCGAACTTGCGTCCAGGCAAAAACCCACGGGATGGCCCGGAGGCTGTCGAATTCGAGTCCCTTGTCGCCGCCCCGTGATACAGGCCGGGAGGCGATGGGCAGATTCCCGATATGTTCAACCGGTGTCACATACCGGTACCAATCCCAGAAATCCGGATGATCAATCAGGTTGCGGTATGCATTCATAGACACTTCGGATAATGAATCCATAATCTCTTCCATGCCGTCCGTATCATCCAGGGATTTTTTTCCTTCGCCTGCTGTAACCCGTACAACCGCATTCACAACCTGTTCCAGGTGGCGGCGTGTAATTTCGGGCAGACTGTACCGGAATGAGATGATTTCACCCTGTTCCGTAAAGCGTATGCGTCCATTGTTGCTGATAGAAGGCAGTCCTAAAATGGCGCGGTTAGACCGGCCTCCGCCCCGGCCCACACTGCCGCCGCGGCCGTGAAAGAGCCTGAAATCAATATTCCTTTTACGGAGAACATCACCCAGTTTATGCTGCGCTTTTTGAAGTGCCCAGTTCGCAATCCAGTAGCCTCCGTCTTTGTTGCTGTCCGAATACCCCAGCATGATCTCCTGGAAGTCATTCCGGGCTTTGATCTGGCTGGCATATACCTCATTCGATAAGATCGATTCCATGAGTCCCGGACTTTTTTCCAGGTCTTCAATGGTTTCAAAAAGAGGAACCACATCGAGCATACTTTCTGTGTCGCCCTCTTTGTAATTCCATAATCCTGCCTCTTTTGCCAGTATAAGCACCTCAAGCAGATCACTCACTCCATGTGTCATGCTGATGATATAACAGCCAAAAGCATATTTATCCAGTTTGTAAATATCATTCAGCAGATAAAATACGCCCAGTATTTTTTCCGCAGTAGCCGAAAGTTTTAAACCGGCCGGCACCAGGGGACGCGGGTTTTTTAACTCTTGTATAAGAATTTGAATCTTCTCTTCTTCCGTGCGTTTGCCATATTGATCATCGACTTTGGCAAGTTTCAACAGTTCGGTAACGGTCTCTTCATGAAGGCCGCTGTGCTGACGGATATCAAGAGCACACATATGAAACCGAAATGTTTTTGCACGTATTAACAGATCGTTAAAGCGTCCGGTTGTTGCAACCTGATCCAAACCGCTCTGCTTAAGAGAATCGGAGAGCAGCTTAAGATCAGCAATAAAATCATCCGAATTATAGGAAATTGCAGAATCCATCACCTGATGTCTCGACTCAAACAAATTATCTTTCAGCGTTTCGATTCTGTGCATCATATGAGTGATCTTTCTGCGGAAAGGCTCATTTTGATAGTGCCGTTTATACCTGTCGGAAAGTGGTACTTCTTTTTCATCTTTTTTGAGGGATTTGAGCAGGGCTTCGGGAACAGTTACAAGATTTTTTGAGATGCTCAGGTATCGCCTGATCTCATTCAGCTCTTGCAGGTACAGTTGAAAAACCGTTTTACGCTGCTCCAAAAGCGTATTCCACGTTACATCCGTTGTAACATTCGGATTGCCGTCACGGTCGCTGCCAATCCACGACCTGTATTTGAGAACAATGGGAAGATCGGGAGATTTTCCGTAATAGAGTTCGAACGCATAACGGATATCATCATATAATCTCGGGATCGTATTCCAGATCGTATGTGTGAAATAGAACAGGCCGTTTTCAACTTCATCTTCCACCTTCAGCCGTTCGGACCGAACCTCATCCGTGGAGATAAGAAGCGCAATTTCATTTAAAATCTGGTGCATCATACAGTCGCGCTCTGTAGGTGTAAGCTGTGTGTTTTCAAGCTTGCTGATCATGGAGGTGATATTATCCTGTTTATTCAGAATACTCCGGCGCCTGGCTTCTGTAGGGTGAGCGGTGATAGTGGGCTGAATATCAAGTTTATTGAACAGGGTAACGGCCTCTTCATAACTGTACCCCTTGTTCTTGAAAAAATGAAGTGCATCGGCAATACTTTCGGCGCGCGGCTTATCAGATGTAATATTTAAAGCCCGTTCGCGGTTGATGCGGATAATCTCATGCTGTTCAAGAGAATTTACGAGATGAAAAAAGATGGTGTTCAGGCGGAGCAGATCTACAATTTCATCCAGTTCAAGTGAAGAGATAATTTGCTGCAGCTTTTTATTTTCCTCACTGCTGTTCTCTTTAAATACGTTAGCGGTTTTTTCAGGCAGTTCCGTTGCCAGTTTTTTTAAGGATTCTTTATTTCTTTTTGTCAGATAATCTTCAAGAAGTTCTGTAAGTGCAACCATTCTGCGGGTCAGAGGTTTACTGATTTGGGCTTGCACAGCGAAGTCCTGAATTGTTTGTTTCCAGCTCATAAAATTATTGGTTGAGGATATAAATTAGCTGTTTATACTTCTTATATTGAAATAATAAACATACGCCTTAAGGTAATAAATATATTGTACTATGAAGCGATGTAATTGGGCTGAATCAAGTGAAGCCGAAAAAATATATCATGACCGGGAATGGGGCCTACCGAGTTTCGATGACCGCCATCTCTTTGAGATGCTGATCCTGGAGGGTGCCCAGGCAGGCCTCAGCTGGTCCACAATTTTAAATAAACGGGAATCATACCGAAAAGCTTTCGACAATTTTGATCCGGAAATAGTAGCC
>CAZFAJ010000114.1:3334-7686 GCA_964517005.1 uncultured Balneolaceae bacterium
GTTGGGCTAATGCAGATTCCAATAACTTTTCATCCCGGACTCCAGGCTTGCCACCGTATTTCTCAAGTTGATCTTGATGAAAGGCTAAAATGATCTTTTTATACAGGAATTTGATCATTCAGCCAAAGCTTTCAACACATCTTTGTAATCTGTATTTACCTGTCGATAGGCTTCAGCCCACTCTTCAAATTCCGGATCTACAGGACGCAGCTCCAGGTTCCCCCTTTTTCTTTCGATACTCACTTTATCTCCGGATTTCAAGTGAAGTTTATCTATCAGTTGTCTGGGCAAGATTACTCCAAGACTATTGCCGATTTTTCGAATTTTGGCTTCCATGGCTAATTGAATGAATTAAATTTTGATGTTATAATAATGTTATTACTTTTTTGTTGAATCTCCAACGCTAAAGTTCGCTCCAAAAGTATAATTCCATAACCAGCACTTCAACGCGGGCCTGACCGCCCCGCAACAAAAACTATAGTCTGTTATTATTTTTAATAAAAAATTTGAACCGCACTTGTTTAACCACCATTTTTTTTGAAACTTATCACAATGTTTTACGTAGCTGTAAAACTAAATCACTAACTCAATTTATTATTAGATGAGACACTACCAAAAAACAATTCCTGCAGGGATTCTGTTTCTTCTTTTGTTGCTTCCATTTCATGCAGCATTTGCGCAGGATCTCGAATCATTTGAAGAAAAAGTTACCGAGTTCACGCTCGATAACGGACTGCATTTTATCATCATTGAACGTCATGTAGCACCCGTGGCAAGTTTTGTCACATTCGTGGATGTCGGCGGAGCTAACGAACCGGTGGGCAATACGGGTATCGCTCACATTTTTGAACACATGGCTTTTAAAGGAACGCATTACATCGGGACTACCGATTGGGAAAGCGAGAAGAAGGCTATTGAAGAGGTTGAAGAAGCCTACCAGGCCTGGCTCAGAGAAAAACGAAGCACAGATGCAGATCCTGAAAAAGTAGAGCAGTTGTGGGAAGATTTTGAGAAAGCACAGGAAAAATCAAAAGAGTATGTCGAAAACAATGAGTTCTCCCAGATTATTCAAAATAACGGCGGAGTCGGCCTGAATGCATTTACAAGCTCTGATGCAACCGGGTATTTTTACAGCCTGCCTCAAAACAGGGCTGAGCTCTGGTTTAATCTTGAGGCAGACCGGTTTAAAAACCCGGTTTTCAGAGAGTTTTATGTAGAGAAAAATGTAGTGATGGAAGAACGCAGAATGCGAACAGACTCCAATCCTGTGGGACGTTTAATCGAAGAGTTTCTGGCTGTGGCTTATACGGCTCATCCCTATGGAAACCCCGTTGTGGGCTGGCCAAGTGATATTGAATCAACCACAATCACTGACGCTGAAAAATTCTATGACGATTTTTATGTACCCGGTAATATCACAATTGCTATTGCGGGTGATGTAGACCCGGATGAGATGAAGAAGCTGGCAACGCAGTATTTTGGAGATATGCCGGCCGGTGATCCCGTTCCGAAATTAAATACGATTGAACCCGAACAGAGAGGCGAAAGGCGGTTTATTATGGAGGAAGAGAGCCAGCCGTTTTTATTGACGGGATATCACACTGTTGACCAGATGCATGAAGATGCGGCTGCGCTTCAGTTACTTGGATCTATTATTTCCCAGGGAAGAACTTCTATTCTCTATAAAAAGCTTGTAGAGGATGAAAAACTTGCACTTGCCGTACAGGCATTTAACGGCTTTCCGGGAACAAAATACCAAAGTATGTTTCTCACATTTGCGGTTCCCAACCAGGGCATAGATATTGAGGAAGTAGAGAAAGCAATACTCGATGAGATTGAAGCAGTCAAAAACGGATCAATAACACAGGAAGAACTCGACCGTGCCATTACGAACGCCCGGGCTAATCTTGTGCGCGGTTTGGCGTCCAATAACGGCCTGGCGCTCCGCTTTGCGCAAACATACGCACAGCAGGGCGACTGGCGAAAGGTATTTACCTCTATCGATGAGCTGCAATCTGTCACTCTTGATGACCTGCAGCGTGTAGCTAATGAATATCTTACCCAACAAAATCGTACCGTTGGTATGATTGTAAACAAACAAGCTCAACAAGAAGTAGCTGATGCACAAGAAAACCAATAAGCAGAGACCTATGAAAAGATTATTAACAACATGTTTGATTTTACTGATTGCAGGCTTACAAGCCGCTGATGCACAAAAGAAATGGGATGAGATCGAGTTTCCGGAAATCAATGACTTCGATCGTCCCGATGTGGAAGTTTATGAACTGGATAACGGGATCACCTTTTATCTTGTAGAAGATGATGAACTTCCGCTGATCAACGTAAGTGTCAGGGTTCGGACGGGTGCCGTAACGGAACCTGATAATAAGGTGGGCCTTGCCTCAATGACAGGTACAGTAATACGAAGCGGCGGATCAGAAAAATACCCGGCGGATGAATTGAATGAACTGTTAGAAAATAAAGCCGCAAGAATGGAAACCGGTATTGGTTTTACGAATGGCTCAGCCAGTATGAATGTACTGAAAGAAGACTTTGAAGAGTTGCTGCCTGTGTTTATAGACCTTCTTCAGAACCCGCTCTTTCCGGAAGATAAAATCGAACTTGCCAAAACTCAGACCAAAAGCGGTATCTCCCGAAGAAATGATGACCAGGGCAGTATTGCCAATCGTGAATTTGAAAGGCTTATTTACGGTTCCGATTCTGTATATGGCAGGCTCACTGAGTATGAAACTGTGGAAAATATTACCCGCGAAGACCTGGCAGCATTTCATGAAAATGCTTTTAAAGGCAATAACATGATGATTGGTGTGATCGGTGATTTTAACATGCGGGATATGAAACGGAAACTTCGGGATGCTTTCGGATCCGTGCCTGCAGGCGAAGAAAATAATCTCCTGTTCCCGGATGTCAATTATGACTTTGAGCAGACAGTTAATTTTATCAATAAATCTGATGTAAATCAAAGTTATGTGCTGTTAGGTCACATCGGCGGCATGCGAAGCAATCCGGATTATGCAAAACTCCAGGTAATGAACCAGGTGCTCAGCGGCGGTTTTTCAGGAAGGCTGTTCCAGGTAGTGCGAAGTGATATGGGCCTTGCATATGCTGTTTTCGGTTCTTACAGAAGTGGTAATTTTTATCCCGGCACTTTTACAGCCGGTGTAATGACGCAAAGTGAAACAACAGCAGAAGCTATTGATGCCATTCTTGAGCAAATTGAACGCCTGCAAAATGAACCGGTTACGAAAGAAGAGCTGCAGGAGACCAAGGACCAGTTTTTAAACTCCATTGTATTTCAGTATGACAGCAAATCGAAAGTGTTAAACCAGAGGCTCTCTAATGAATATGCCGGCCTGCCGCAGGACAGCTTCGATAAACTTGTCGAAGAGATTAAAAATGTGACAATCGAGGATGTTCAGCGTGTGGCCAATGAATATCTGCGACCGGACAAAATGCAGATACTTGTGGTCGGCAATGAGTCTGAAATTGGAGATCAGCTCGAAAAATTCGGGGATGTAAATGAAATTGATATTACAATTCCTGAGCCCGGCAGCGACGAAGATGAAGAGTCGGTTGCAGGAGATGCCGAAATGGGTAAAGAGTGGCTGGATAAAATGGCAAATGCCGTGCTTCCTTCTTTAACTCTCGACGGTAATCTGGTACTGGAAAGTGAAAATATCATCAATGCACCTCAGGGTGAAATGACACTCGATTCCAGGGAAGAACTGAATTTTAAAGAGAATGAGTTTATAGCTGAAGTGAATGCACCGTTTGGTAAAATTGTCACTGAAATATCTGATGGAAATGGCGTGATGAAGATGGGCGGACAGGAAAGAGCAATGCCTCCTGCTCAAATGAAGCAGACGTTAGGCCAATATTCACGTAATTTTGTAAATATCGCGCTAACCCTTGATGATACATCTGCTGAATATATGGGTATGGAAACAGTTAACGATGTGGAGTATGTACATCTGAAGATTCAATCAGAACCTGCCTTCGATCTGTTTCTGAATCCGGAAACTTCATTACCTGCCATGATTCGATTTAGTCAATTCAATCCGCAGCAGGGAGCAAGACAGAAGGTAGAAGTGCACTATAGTGAGTGGAACATGAATGATGGTGTAAACTATGCTTATGAAACGATCAACTATGCAGACGGTGAAGAGGTTGCAAGGACGAATGTAAAATCTCATTCGGTAGAATAGAGCGAGGGATGAGTTCTCTCGTAGCCAATCATCTTTTGCGTTCAGAAAAACAATACCCGCTCGGGAAACACCCCTCGTATTTGCAATCTGCCTTCGGCTAATGTGCAAATACTTTTCCCCTCTCGA
>CAZFAJ010000115.1:0-5752 GCA_964517005.1 uncultured Balneolaceae bacterium
GCGATGGCGGGATCTTGCCTTTCATATTCGTCAGACGACTGAGGTTTTATTATTCCTGGTGGTTTTTTTCCAAAGTCGTCAGACGAAGGATGCCTCACTCGTCTGACGAGTTTCGCGTGGCTGCAATTCCCGGAGCCACAACAGGCTGAAGGCCTGCAGCAGTGAGATTTATGTTCTGTTGCTTACCCATTGGATCAGATCGTCAATCACCGTGTAAAATACCGGCACTACAACCATTGTCAATAAACTCGAAGCCGTCAATCCACCGATGATAACGATAGCCATAGGCGAAAACCGTTCAGCACCCAAAGCCATTTCGAGTGCAAGCGGAAGCATTCCGATGACAGTTGAGAAAGTAGTCATCATAATCGGCCGAAACCGGATTGCGACTGAATTTTTTACGATTTCGTCCCGGCTTTCACCCTGCATCTGGTTTAAAATAAAATCAATAAGAATAACCGAGTTATTGACAGCAATTCCGATCAGCAAAATGAAACCGATCAATACCGACATTGAAATTACCTTACCTGCGATGACTAACCCCGCAACAGCTCCAACCACAACCAATGGAACCGCAAGCATAACAGTGAAGGGATGTATGAACGATCGGAACTGTGCAACCATAAGAAGATAAACAGCGATCAGTGCGATTAGCAGGGCAGAGAGCATTTCTGACCTGGTCTCCTTAAGGTCGGAGTTTTCGCCGGTTACCTGGATTTCATACCCTTCCGGGATATCCACGTCCGCTATCGAGGTTTCAATGTCGGCAATCACATGACTGAATGCCCTGTTATAGGTAAAACCGAGAACATCTGCTGTTCGGACCAGGTTCTCCCTGGTAATCAGGTTGGGAGCAAGCTGCACATTGGTACGGGCGACGGAAGAGAATGGCAATCCCGGCTTCAGTTTTGTCTGTAATACATCATCCAGAACATTCCGGTTCAGTGAATCATATCTGACCACAATATCCGGATCAGTTCCGTCTTCGGCATCCAGCCTGGTTATCGGAAATCCATCTACAGCGGCAAAGGCCTCCCTGGCGATATAATCGGGGGTAAGATTGTAATAAGAGGTATTCAGCCGGTCGATTGTAAATTGAACCTCAGGCCTTTCAAGTGTCCACTGACGGTATACATTCACAGCTCCCTCTACCTTACGCGCCCGCCGGGCTACTTCTCTTGCGATAATATCGAGCTGGTTCAGATCAGAGCCCGATATGCGTACATCAATAGGAGCCGAGGTGGAACTTTTTGCTGTACCACCCATCTCTTTAAGGACGGCGGTCCGGATCCCGGGAATATGCCGTATTTTTTCCCGAAGTTCATCTTCTATATCCCATATAGAACGCTCCCGTTCTTTTCTTGAAACCAAATCCACGGTGATAAAAGCCTGCTGAACTCCCATGGCTCCCGCATCTCCGAAAAATTTTGCATCCGGCTCAAAACCGATCTGAGAGGTGTAGTTAATCACATCTTCGTCACTGCTGAGCAGATCTTCAATCTCATGAACGATGGATTTGGTCTGTTCAAATGAACTTCCGGCTTCTGCTTCCATGGAGATAAAGAAAGATCCTGAATCCAGTTTGGGCAATACTTCCATCCCTCTCATTGCCAGGAGAGCCATGCTTCCGATAAATATGATCAGAGTACCGGTCAGCAGTATCGCCCGGTGGTTTAATGACCAGTCCAGAATCACCAGGTATCCGTCTCTTACGTTGTCCATCCCCCGGTTGAAGGGAGCAACGTATTTTTTAATCCATGAACTGCTGTCTGTTTTTTTTCTTTCAAAAAGATAGAACAGGAGAGGAATCAGTGTCACGGCCATCAATAAGGAAGAGCTGAACGCAAATATCATGGTCAGTGAAAGCGGGCCGAATACTTTACCCACAAATCCCGTCAGAAATTGAAAAGGGATCAGGACAATGATGGTTGTGGCTACGCCTACCAGAACGGCAAAAAAGACCTCGCTAGTCCCTTCAACAGCGGCTTCTTTGGCAGATATCCCCCCCTTGTCGTAATTACGGCTGATATTTTCGATAACAACCACGGCGCCGTCAACCACCATCCCCACAGCCAGAATGATGGCAGAGAGGGTTACCAGGTCCAGCTCAACGCCATTCAGTTTCATCAGTGCGAATGTGAGCAGAAAACTCATGGGCATGGCGATACTCACAATAAACGCACGCCTGATACTTTCAAGAAATCCAAAGATGATTAAGGAGGCAAGGAAAAGTGCAATTGCGATAGATGTTGCCATGTTACTTGTCACCAGCTCTGTGAATGTGCCTTCCTCTGTGGCGATTTCAAATATCAGGCCCGGATATTGCCGGCGCAAATTGGGTAATTCAGCGGTCACCCTCTCCACAACCTCAACTGTATTTGCATCATCTTGCTGCAAGACCTGAACAGCTACCACTTCTGTTCCATTGGCCATAAAAGCACTTTTGGCATCTGCAGATCCATCCGTCACTTCAGCTATGTCTCGAATTAAAAGCCTTTGATTTAATTCATTTTGAACGGGAATGCTTTTTATTTGTTCTGCAGATGTCAGGGACTCGTCAAAGCGAAGAAGAACCTCACGACGGCTGTTATTAATAGTTCCCAAAGGACGGGAGACATTGGCGTTTTGTATGGCCTGGCTGATGGTACCGAGGTTGACTCCCGAAGCTTCCATGCGGTCCCTGTCAACAGATATGTTAATCTGACGGCGGAATCCGCCAAAAATATCAACGGAGGCAATTCCCCGGAGCCGTTGCAAGGCAGGAGCAATTTTATCATCAGCAATCTGGCGCACTTTTTTCAGATCACCGTCATGCGCACTCACGCCCAGTGTTATGACCGGCTTGTCCGTAGAACTGATTTTCAGGATGCGCGGTTCAGCGGCTGACGGTGGCAGGCTGCCGCGAATACGGCTTATCGCATTTTGAACATCCACTGCGGCCAGGTCCACACTCACATCATACTGGAATTCTGCGGTTACTACCGACAAGCCGTCCTGTGATTTTGAGGTAACCTTGGCAATGCCGTCAAGTGCGGCCACTTCCTCTTCAATATTTTCCGACAGCTTATCGGCGACGTCAAGTGCCGTTGCTCCGGGATATTGAGTGATAATGGTAACGATCGGCGGAGTGGTCTCCGGAAAAAGCGAAATGGGGAGGGTGAGATATGACTGTACACCAAACACCAATATGGCTAATGCCAGGGCATAAACGGTATATCTGTTTTTTATTGAAAATCCTGCCCAGTTCATAATTCAGGGTACATTTAATTTAAATATTCGGTTTAATTTCCCGGACAATTTCCACCGGATCGCCATCTTCAACGCTGTTGGCTCCGGAACTGATGATTTTATCCGTTGTTGAAATATCACCTTTCACCTGGCGGTATTCTCCCTGCTGAATACCGGGTTCCACAAAAACGGCTTCCGCATTCATTTGGTCGTTTACTTTAAACAGTCGTGGTGTTTCCCCCCTCAAATCCAGGGACGATACCGGTACCAGTAATGCATTATCCTGTCTGTTGACTTCAAATTTCAGTGAAACTCCCGCTCCTGATGGGCGTCCATTAAGTGAATTCTCAGGGAAGGATGTAAACACGCGCACACTTCTGAAAGGCGGTTTGGCTTGTGAGTCTATCCTCGTCACGGTTCCCACAGTTGTTTTTTCAGAATTCAGTTCTGCTATCACGCGTGACCCGGTTTTTATACCTTTTTGAATGTCCTGTTCAATCACATCCGCGTGGATCGTGGGTTCACCCTGGTGGAAAAAGAAAACCGGCTGATTGGGCATAATATTACTGCCTTGCCGGACCAGGACAGATCCGATTGTACCATCTGCCGGAGCTTGCAGCCGGGTAAGATTTTTGCGTTCACGGACTTCTTCCAGTGTTGCTATTGCTGAATTGTAACTGCTGAGAGCTTGTTCATAATTGAAAGTGGTCTTGTTAAAAACCGTTTTCGCGATTGCGCCTTCCTGATAGAGAGTGCTGTCTGTGGACGCTTCTTTCTCCCAAAAATCTCTGGAGGATTCAGCTTTCTTTAATTCACTGACTGCCCGGCGCAGCTGGGCGTCCAGTTCAGGTATTGAAATGACAGCCAGCAAGCGGCCTTTTTGAACCTTTTCACCCTCCTCTGTATGAATGGATTCCAGCATACCCTGTAAACGGAAGGAGAGGTTGCCATCTTTCGTCCCTGCGACTGTACCTGTATAAGAAAGATAATTCGCAACGGTGGCGACTGCCGCCTGTGTCACTTCAACGGCAATTGTATCTTCCTGTGCTGAAGAGGCCGGTTCTTGTATAGTTGAAGTTTCCCCGGGATTGATCATCCAAAAAATAAGTAATGCTCCGAAAAGAGATATTCCAAGGATAAGTAACCTGTTTTTCTTAATCATAGCTGTTCACCTTCTGCCAGTTTAATCGCCATTTCTTTATTTAGTTGTCCGGTTAATACGGCAATATTGAGATTCAGCAACCGGAGTTGTGCACGCATGGCTATCAATTCAGCCCGTACACTGTTTAGTGTGGATTCGGTGATTAGCAGGTCGGTTAGTGTGGATCTGCCTTCACGATAAGATATCGTTTCAATCCGGTAGGTCTCCTCCAGGTACTTCACACGCGTATTAGCTGATTCTATCCGTTTTTCTGTTTCAAACTGGGCGTTCGTTAAATCATTTAACTGCTGTCGGTAGATTTGCCGCGCCTGTTCAAGCTGAATCTCTTTTGATTTGGCCTCATTTTTTTTGACCTGGTTGTTTACAATCTGCTTGCCTGTAAAAATGGGGATGTATAACCGAAGCCCGACCATCCATTGATCATCAATTTCAAAACTGCTTCCGGAGCGGAACAGCTCCGCTGCAAAAAGATTAACCCGGGGCAAAAAAGCACGATAGGATGCTTTTTTCTCAAACTCTGTGGCCATCCATTGTTCACGGGCAGCCATTACGGATGGCGCTTCTTCAGAGGCCGGATTATCCGGATTGAACAGTATGTCATTTTTAAAAGCCGGTGTTATGATATCGTTTTCAGTCAATTTCCCTTGAAAAGCCAAATCATCAGACAGCATTTGTAAAAGCCGGTCAATACTGTTTTCTGTTGAAATGACGCTGGTCTCTGCTGAAACGATGGAGTCTTCAATTTTTAGGAGATCAACATCTGCAACCCTTCCTTCACGCCGCAGGGATTCCAGTTGATCCCGGTTCCTTTTTAAGGCTCCCACTCGTTCCATTTGTACATTTCTCAGCTCTTTAAGCTGTTCCAATTGAACAAAAGCTGAGGTTGTTGATTCAATCGTTTCCATTTTGGCAAGCTCATATTTGATATTAGCAGCATCAGCCAGGGCAAATGCTTTTTGTCTCACTGCACGGCTTTCGCCAAAATCAAACAGCTTCCAGTCAGCCTGAACAGTTGCCTCGTACAGTTCAGTATCAATAGGCGGAAAGCTTCCCTGTTCCCGGATTGGTGTGATAATTTGCGGAAACTGCGACCGCGTATAGGAGAGGCTGCTATTTACAACAGGTATATATCCTGATGAAAGTAATCCGCTGCCCGCTTCAGCTGCTTCTTTATCAGCTTCAGCAATCCGGATATGCGTGGCATTTTCCAGCGTTCTTTCGATCGCTTCAGATAACCGAATCGCTGTTTGATCAGAGGTATTCTGACCTGCAGCAAGGGTGCTAACAAATAGCAAAATCATTATTGGAAACAATACAAATTGCATTGTTATTATTTATATGTGAATGTTCACTCACAATATA
>CAZFAJ010000115.1:5852-7674 GCA_964517005.1 uncultured Balneolaceae bacterium
TAAGAACCGATTGAGATTCATTACTTTCTGCATTACATTTTAAATAGATGAAGTGTTTTTTCGCTTATAAAAAGGAAAAATCACACAGTAATAAGTAACTTGGGAGGAAGAAATTATGGCACGTCTTGTAATAATGGGAGCAGGAGTATCCGGTCATACGGCAGCTCTGCATGCACATAAAAAGCTTAAAAGAGACCATGAAGTTGTGGTGGTCAGTCCCAACTCAAAATGGAACTGGATTCCGTCAAATATCTGGGTAGGTGTAGGATTTATGAATAAAGATCAGGTTACATTTGACCTGGCGCCCATCTACAAAAAGATCGGTGTTCCCTTTTACCAGGCGAAAGCAACTGCCATCTATCCGGAAGGAGACAGCGATCATCAGGATCCGTTTATTCAGATCACTTACACCGGTGGAAACCGAAAAGGTGAAACTGAAAAGCTGGCTTATGATTACCTGATAAATGCTACCGGTCCGCAGCTGCGTTTTGATAAAACTGAGGGCCTTGGCCCAGACAACGGATATACGACATCAGTATGTACGCATGGACATGCCGAACACGCATTTCAGCATCTTGAAGAATCAATTGACAGAATGAAGAAAGGAGAAAGGCAGAAATTTTTGATTGGCACAGGCCACGGAACATGTACCTGCCAGGGTGCAGCCTTTGAATATCTTCTGAATGTGGAACATCTGACACATAAACATGGTGTGCGGGATAAAGCGGATATTGCCTGGATTACCAATGAGATGGAACTGGGTGATTTCGGAATGGGTGGCATGCATATTAAAAGGGGCGGTTATGTAACTCACAGCCGGATATTTACCGAGTCGCTATTTACTGAACGTGGTATCCGGTGGATTAAACGGGCCGGTGTTAAAGAAATTGACGGAAAAAAATGTCAATATGAGTTGCTGGATGGAACTGTCAATGAGGAGGCTTTTGATTTTTCCATGATGCTTCCGCCATTTACCGGGGTTCCTCTCCAGGCTTTTGACAATAAGGGAAATGAGATTACAGACCGGTTGTTTGCTCCCAACGGGTTTATGAAGGTGGATGCTGATTATTCCGGTAAACCCTATGAGGAGTGGAGTCCATCCGACTGGCCCGAAACCTATCAGAACAGTACCTATGAGAATATTTTTGCAGTCGGTATTGCTTTTGCGCCCCCTCATGCCATTTCAATGCCGGCAAAAAGCACGAACGGGAATCCAATCTCTCCCACACCTCCGCGAACCGGCATGCCTTCAGGAGTCATGGGTCGTGAAGTAGCCTTTAATATCGTTGATATGATGAAAGGTGATGCTGAAAAGCCTGTACGCCATGCATCTATGTCTGATATGGGTGCTGCCTGTATCGCTTCAGCGGGTGCAGGAATACTAAAAGGAACGGCTGTTTCAATGACTATGTATCCGATTATTCCGGATTTCGAAACCTATCCGG
Source organism: uncultured Balneolaceae bacterium (assembly GCA_964517005.1). Taxonomy (GTDB): domain Bacteria; phylum Bacteroidota; class Rhodothermia; order Balneolales; family Balneolaceae; genus CAYVBJ01. The sequence goes on from CAZFAJ010000115.1 coordinate 7,298, forward strand.
ATACCGGACGCTCGCTGACATATACCACAGGAGAAATCGGATTGGCAGGGCACTGGACCAAACATCTTCTTCATTTTGGCTTTATGTATAAAGCGCAGGCAAAGCCATTGTGGAGACTCATTCCCGAATAGTCTAAAACAAAAACGTTAAGAGAATAAAATCATGGAAAAGGATAGCTCAAAACGAACTCCATATGGCCAGACCTATTATCCGCCTGTACCGTCAAAATTTACAGAGTGGAAACGCAAAAACCCGGTCTGGCAGTTTTTCAGATTTGTGGTTATTAATGTGAAAATGCTGATTATGGCCAGGAAGCACTGACTTGATTTTCTGACGTATGCCCAATTATATATAAAACCATGAGTAACATCAGTTTT
>CAZFAJ010000116.1:0-7361 GCA_964517005.1 uncultured Balneolaceae bacterium
TATTTCTATCCCTTTTAAATGAAACTTATTTTGTAGCCAAACCATCGCCGTTTTGCGGAACTTGAGCTAAACAGCGGTCCATCCGCCATCAATCATCAATGTAGTTCCGGTGATCATGTTTCCCGCCGGAGAGGCCAGGTAAACAACAGCTGTTGATACATCTTTGGGTTTGCCAATTTTATTAATCAGAATGTTGGATAGTACTTTCTCTTTAAACTCCGGGTCATCCAGCCATTTTTTTGTTCCGGGAGTTTCAATAAAGGTGGGTGCAACCGCATTTACGTTGATATTATACTCCGCCCATTCAGCTGCAAAACATTTGGTAAGATGGGCAACCCCGGCTTTGGTCATGCAATAGACCGATTCATCCGGCAAAGCTATAAACCCCGCCTGCGAACTCAGGTTAATAATACGTCCGAATTTCTGACGAATCATAAGTTTGCCAACCGCCTGGCTTGTAAAGTAGGTCCCTTTCAGATTCACATTTACAGTGCGGTCAAAATCCTCTTCCGTATAATCTATAATCGAATTTGCAGGAGCAATGCCGGCGTTATTTACCAGGATATCTATTTTACCGAAATGATCCGATGCTTTTTGAACTGCTGCATCTATCTGTTTTTTATCCGACACGTCCATCTGAACGGGGAGTGATTTCACATCCATTTCATTCAGCTCTGCAATCAATCCGCTATCCTGGTTCACATCACGAAGACCGGCTATGATATCTGCGCCTGCTTCAGCCAGTGCAAGAGAGCAGGCCCTTCCAATTCCTCTTGCCGCCCCGGTTATTAATGCAACTTTGTTTTCAACGTTAAGTTTGTGAAGCTGACTCATATCTTGTTTTTTTAAATGTGAAAAATGTTAACTGAAATATATTGAAAATTGTCCGATTCCGGGATCCGGGACAAAAAAAGAACAGATAAAATAATTGAGTGCAAGAAAAAAGCAGGGTCCCGGTGAAATTTAGCTACTGGCCAAACAGAAGCTGATCCACACTGCCGCGGCTTGCGAAGAAGTAATCCTGTATTCCATCGCCGTTAAAGTCAGCTTCAACGATATCAAAACCGCGACCGCTGATCGATTCGGGGAATATGGATGATGTTTCTTCAGTAAAATTGCCATTGCCGTCATTCAGGTAAACCCTGTAAGGTGTATTCCCTCCAAAATTGGATCCGTTCACATTCCCGGTGATGATATCGAGATCATCGTCACGGTCCACATCCGTAAAGAGCACAGTGAAAGACCGGTCCTCATCTTCAGGCAGCTGGGCAGCGGTTACATCGGTAAATACACCGTTGCCGTCATTCACCAGCAACCGGTTTTGACGGACTGCATCCGGGTTGAATCCTCTGATATTGGCAAAAAAGATATCGAGGTCGCCATCGCCGTCAATATCACCCAGTTTGGCTTCACGCGTTTCCTCCTCTGTATCACGCAACGGAAGCCGTGAATCTGACTGATCTTCAAATACGCCGCTGCCGTTGTTGATTAATATCCGGTTGGCATCTTCGTTCCCGACAAGTATATCCGGATGTCCGTCCCCGTCAATATCACCGATTTCCACATCCTGGGTGATATCTTCGATTGCTGGAAGCCGGTCTCCGGTTTCATCATCAAAGCCACCGTTACCATCATTGATCAAAATCACATTCTGGCCGTTGTTGCCAATCAGAATATCAGGAAACCCGTCCATATTGATATCAAAAATTTCCACCGCATTAGAGATTCCGTCTGCCGGGAGCCGGCTGCTTTCATCGCTGAACTCTCCATTACCCAGGTTGAAATAGAGTTCATTCACTTCATCATCTTCACTCACAATCACAATATCCGGATTACCATCGCCATCGAAATCAGCAATGCCAATATCTTCGCTGTCGCGCGATGAATCCGGAAACCGGCTGCTTGCATTGGTAAACATACCGGCGCCGTCGTTTAACAACAGGATATTGGGGCCAAACTCATTGGCAATGACGATATCAGGATCACCGTCCAGATCAAGATCTGAGACAGCCGCATCCATACTCAGGCCTTCAAGAGCAGATCCCGGAAGGTTTGAAGTTGTCACATCGCGATAAGGCAGATCATCATTTTGCGGCACCGGGGAGGTTCCTTTACTATTGCTACAGCCCGTGACAAATAACAAAATCAAAGGAAAGAGAGAGATAGTGAGCTTCATCGGGTGCAGTTTGATATTATTATCCATTTTAAATGATTAAAATCATGGTTCATTATAGAAATAACACTTTTCAGTTTAAATTAAAAAATATAGTCCAATGAAACTCATACGAGAATTTAAATCATTTGCACTTCGCGGTGACCATTAATTACGGACTGTTTATTCAGCAGGTGACCGATTTTGTCATTGTCGCATTTGTAATATTTATGATAATCAGGTTGTTTAAAAAGGCTAAAAAGAGAGAGCATGAGAAGCCCATTGAACCTGCGGTAATACCTGCCCAGGAGAAATTATTAACCGAAATACGGGATCTGCTTAAAGCCGGAAGGGAGTAGAGTTTTGTGCTAAACCAATAACCAATGGCGAGATTTGACACACTATTAACTTTTGAAGGTATACGATTTTTCATTGTAATCATCATTCTCAAAAGGGGATATTAATTCTCCGCATCCGCATCCGCATCTGCATTTGCCAATAATTGTTTCTGCCCGGCATATCGGAATAGCAAAGCCGGGTTGGGATTAACCGGGTCGCCGGTACAGTTCAGATAAGTAAAATTATGAGGTACTTGCTTCCAATTAACCAACTGTTATCCTGATATAATGAGCTAAAGTACGTACATTAGATCTGGATTGATATTTCCTGAATAAAGGAAATTCGGCTTATTCAAAATTTATGGACTTATCTATGACAAACCCGGATTCACACTTACGCTTAGATCAAATGTACACTAACTCATTTCAGAAAAACTGGGAATTGCCTCTTTTTACTGATTATAACGGAGAAGCATCCACTTTCAAAGATGTGGCCGGACGGATTGAAGCACTTAAGATCACAATGAGTAAAGCTGAATTAAAGCCCGGGGACAAGATTGCAATTTATGCACGAAATTCAACAAACTGGGCCACAGCTTTCTTCTCGATCATGGCATTCAAAGGGGTTGTCGTTCCCATTCTGCCGGATTTTACACCCGATAACGCACACCATATTTTAAAGCATTCGGGGGCTAAACTGCTATTCGTTGCAGATTCCCTCTACTCCAATCTGGATAAACTTAAGTTGAAGGATCTGAATCTCTCTGTTTCAACGGATGATTTCAGAATACTGAATGAAGGTTCAGATTCAACAACCCGATTTGCAACAGAAAGCTCAGCAGAGGTAAAAAAAGAGGATTTCATGTTTCCGAAACGTGATGATGAAGATCTTTTGATCCTCTCTTATACATCCGGGTCAATGGGTTTTTCCAAAGGTGTGATGCTCCCGGTGCGGAGTGTTGAGTCGAATATTGTATATGCAAGAGAGCACATGCCACTTAAAGCCGGCGATCGGATTGTCTCAATTTTACCCATGGCTCATATATTTGGATTGGCTTTTGAACTCCTGTTTCCGGTCTCGCTTGGATGCCATATTACTTTTTTGACCAGGGTACCCACTCCCCAGATATTGTTAAAAGCGATGGGAGAAGTAAGACCACATCTGATTTTATTGGTACCACTGATCATTGAAAAGATCTATAAAAAACGAATAGTGCCATCACTCGAAAAGCCTGCGATCAAAGCGCTATTAGCTGTTCCGGGAATCAGAAACCTGATTTATAAGAAAATCCGAAAAAGCCTGATCGGGAGTTTTGGAGGAAACTTTCATGAAGCGGTGGTTGGCGGTGCGGCCCTGAGCCCTGAAGTGGAAGCATTTTTCAGAAAGATCAGCTTTCCGTTTACCATAGGTTATGGAATGACCGAATGTGGCCCTCTTATCAGCTATGCACCTCATGATGCGACCAAGAGGGGCTCGTCAGGTAAATTAGTGGACCGAATGCATGTTCGTATTGACAGTAAAAAGCCATTTGAAGAAGCAGGTGAAATTCAGGTAAAGGGGCAAAATTGTATGCTGGGTTACTACAAAAATGAAAAAGCCAATGCGAATGTATTCACTGAAGATGGCTGGCTGAAAACAGGAGACCTGGGAGTGATAGATGAAGAGAATTTTATTTTCATTAAAGGGAGGGAAAAGAATATGCTGCTGGGTCCGAGCGGGCAGAATGTCTACCCCGAGGAACTGGAATCTCGCCTCGCAAATTTTCCGTTTATACAGGAATGTGTGATTATACAACGCAATAACCGGCTGGTGGCAAAAGTATATCCGGATGCAGAAATGATGATGGAAACCGGCACGGATGAAGAGGACCTGGATGATATTCTGGAGAAAACGCGCCGCGAGTTTAACGAGTCTGTAGCAACCTATGAGCAGCTTTCAGATATTGAGCTTGTGGATCAGGAGTTTGAGAAAACACCCAAGAAAAATATCAAACGCTTTTTGTATACCTGAGTGCGGGGTAAATGAATAGAATTATGTATTCTGAAATCTGATTTGTTTAAATTTGCAGGAAATAAAATCCTGAAGAAAAAAAGGCGCTCAAGCTAAGTATTCAAATTTTAATTATAATGAGTGTAAGAGGTATTCGGGTATTTTTTTAAAACTAACCAACACAAACGGAAATTTATGGATTACGTAGAAATTGCACTAAAAATAATAATCGGGTTGAGTATTTTAAATGTATGGCTGGTAAGGGCTAATAAATCAACGGCATGGAGAGGTGGTGATGCCGGTAATATTAAAGAAGAGTTTCGTGCATACGGACTCCCAAAATGGTTCATGTATGCCATTGGAACACTCAAAGTAATTCTTGCACTGATGCTGCTGGCCTCAATCTTTTATCTGCAGGTTGAACTCATTGCCGCCTACGGGATCGCCATACTGATGCTGGGTGCCGTATTTATGCATTTTAAAATCGGAGATCCTTTAAAAAAAGCACTTCCTGCTTTTACTTTTTTGATATTGTCGCTCGCGGTTGTTTTTATTTGATTTCAAAAACGAAAAGAGCATAGAAGTTCCAGGATATCCATCCATTCAGTACCAAAAAAAGAAGTGAGGGGGCGGACTCCAAGAAGCCGTCCCTGATTTTCATCCGTACAAAAAAGGCCACCAGCATCATCATCGCCAGTCCCCCGGATGCCATTGCGCCAATAACCGGAAGAAAAAGTCCTGATAACAATCCTGCAGATCCCAATAGCTGCAGCGTGCCGGTTAGCAGACGCTGTGAATCAGGCAGGCCAAATCTTTTGAACTCCAGAACCATGACCGGTGAAATGAAGCACTGCAATCCGTATAACAGAAAAAAGATTGCATCCAGGATTACGATAACCTGCAGGAAGCTGTTCAAATCATATTCATATAAAGGTTATTGATAAGTCTGTATAATCTAACTTTTGATTAACACCTCTACAACATTATCAGAACATCCATTGTGATGTTACAGTTGCACAAATAATATACATGCAAATTTTTTTCTCTGCGGATACCGTATTACAAAGCCCTAAGTTCAAGGATTCGTTCTCCCATCAAAAAAATAGTTCGCAGATTTTGTTCAGCCAAGCCTAAGTACTATCGTGTACCGGTTATTTCTCACTCGGAAACAATTTTTGAAAAATCCGATTTGAAGTGATTAAAGAAGTCCGGGATCACTTTTAATGCATAGCTTGAGTTGGTATTGATCAGAATACAGATTCCCACCCCGTCTTCAGGAGCAAAAGCGATTTCGCTGCGGTATCCGTTTACGTATCCGCCGTGGTATACGATCTTTTGTCCGTAATTATCAAGCACTCTCCATCCTGCTCCATAATGCGATTCGTTCACTCCATCCCAATATCTGCTAAATCGGCGGTTACTGATGGTTATGAAGGGATCAAAAATCTCTTTAAGCGTTGCCTCAGAAATAACATCAGGATAATGCCCTGTAAGCAGAAGCAGCCACTTCCCCATATCAGAGGCGGAAGCGTTGATCCCGCCGGAAGAAACCGCATTGTAATATTTTTTGGAAATTGAAACAGGAACGCGGCCCCGTGAACGTGAATGATACAGATGAGGCAAGGCTTTATTCCCGGAATTCACGATACCGTCATAACTTGATGACGACTGTTTCATCGCTAACGGTTCAAACAGCTTTTCATTCAGCAGGGTGTTAAAGCCGGTGTTGGTCCGGGCTTCCAGCACTTTTTCTATCGCTGAATATGCCGCATTCTGATAGGCCACTTGTTCGCCTTCTTTTGCGATCAGGGGAACCTGTTCCAGGCGGGGGATAATACGGTCCAGCGAAAGGCCGTCTTCCACCAAATTCGTGTATGCATGGCGCGGCAATCCCGTCGAATGAGATAACAGATGTCTGACCTGAACCCGGCCTGTCTGAACCGGGTCATTCAGCCTGAATTCTTTCAGATAATCGGATACGGGGCTATCCCAGCTTACAACTCCCTCTTCCACAAACACTCCCGTCAGGACCGAAGCAAAGCCTTTGGATACACTTCCCAACCTGAATACGGTATGTTCATCCACTTCACCGGGCTTTCCTGCCTCTTTTACGCCAAACCCTTTTTGAAACAGAACCCGCCCGTCTTTTACAATGACAACCGCCGCACCGGGGATTCGTTCGCCGTTTAACCCTTCTTCAAAAGACTTCTCAAATTCTTCCAGATATGTGGCCAGGGAACGATCCATTGCCCATTCTTCAGCTTCGGGTTCTGCAGCAGGCGGCTCCGGTTTGATATCGGTAAAGGCCAGGTAAGACCCGATCACAATAACCAGTAAAATAAGAGCAGAGAAAATTCGGATCACAGAATATCGATGGGTGTCTTAAAGATGCAGTTCCTGTATTGGATACAATGTATCATCAAGGATACGAAAAAACCAACTCTTTTAGTATAATTCAATCGTTGTCGGGATCAGGATTTTTAGGATGATATGATTTTAGGATTATGTTCAACGGGTGCATGATATTACATATCAATTCGTAACTTCGAAATCCAGCCTGCTGTCAGGATTGATTTGCAACACGGATGAAAACTGAAAATTTTTACCCGTGAAAGATCTCTCCAAAACACAAAAAAACCCCATTCCGCATGGAATGAGGTTTTAATAAAAGTACACCCGACAGGATTCGAACTTGTAACCGTCCCGACCGCCGTCGGGATACTCTATCCAGTTGAGCTGGAAACGGAAAAGAAACCAAAATATCTTAACTCATTAATTGTACACCCGACAAGATTCGAACTTGTAACCGCCTGATTCGTAGTCAGGTACTCTATCCAGTTGAGCTACGGGTGCATGATATAAAAATTCATTTTGTAACTGC
>CAZFAJ010000117.1:0-7224 GCA_964517005.1 uncultured Balneolaceae bacterium
AATCGGTTTATTCCATTCAACACACCAGCCTTCAGCAACTCCGTTTCCTACTATGCCATTTGGCTGCATTTCATCAATTTCAAATACAAACCAGCTGTCAACACCTTGATCTGTACCTTTGTTGATTTGTATTTTGGAATTTTCAGTACCTGAAACGGGCTCCAGGCCTATCACCATATCGATTGAAGATTCAAATGATGGTGCTGTACTGTTATTATCACAAGCTGTGTAAAAGAGCCCTGCAACGATTAGAATTAGAAAAGCAGAGAGTATTCCCCTATTCATAATTTTCTCCAGAATATTTATTATTGTTTATTTTTATCACCCCAAAGCCAGTACCTTACTGACTACATGTATTTTACAATCTAATTATTATTACTAAAATTAAGATGTTTTAATAAAATCGAATATTTATCATTGAATTTTTTATCTGATAACCGGGGCCATGAGATTTTGTTTGTCATCACCGGTTTCTAACAAAATTGCAAAAAGATTCCCCTCTTCAACAACAAAGTCAGATGATCCTTCTTTAACCGATGCTACAATCTCTTTTACTTTTTCTCTGCTAAAGGCTGCAATTCCGTTAGAATCAAGCAATCTTGTTGGTAAGTCAGCATCCGCTAATTCATCGAGATTAAATTCCGGAATACCAATTAATGACCAAATAACAGCCTGTATATCTCTGAACGTTAGTTCCGGATCTGCTTCCTGCAGTTCATCCTTAATATTCAGAAAATAGTTCAGGTCTTTCCACTTTTCATTATTCAATGTAGACAATGCATTTATATCTGTATGATCTGTATTGTTCGCACGGATTGGTTTATTCCATTCCACGCACCATCCTTTCATTTCTCCGTTTTGCAAAATTGCATCAGGTTCAATATTTCGGAAATTAAAAACGAACCAGGAATCAACCCCAACATCCTGACCTCTCTTGAGATTTACGATCAGGTCATTGGTTCCCTCTACCGGTTCCAGATCTGTAAAGACCTGCAGCTCCTCGTTGAATTGCAGGCTATCACTTGTGTTATCACTGCAGGAGGAAAAGTAAAGAATCGTAATAACAGCTGCTGCTAAGAGTGTAAATGTTCTGCTTTTCATAATTATTATTCATTATAAAGTAATTCTATGCATTCTGATCAAGATTATGAATAATCATAGTAAACACCCATTAAAATCATTTAATGTTATTTCATAGTCTAAAGCTGGATAGAGTTACTTTGAAAAGATAGGAGAATAGATATGTAGCTTAAAGCTTTTAAAACAGATAATAAATATTAAATGTTATCGCTAAATCTAAAGGGTTAAAACTTAAAAGTTCAGAATCACCTGTATTCAATGCACCGAAAATACCTCTTAACTCTACACCTATTTTATTATCCAGGCCGTGTTCAAGTCCGCCTCCTAAAATAATTCCTGCCCCATAGTCTTTATATTGACCAGATACATCCTCAGAGAATTCTCCTTCAAACGCAACGCCTAAAGGAAAACCTGAATTCACACCTTCAAATCTTGCATCCAAAAGATAACTCCCATATATACCAGCTGTGACATGATAGGTAGTTATTGCCCATGGTTTAGGAAATTCAAGTCTGTCGGATGGTGTTGTTGTGAGCTGAACTATAAGTGGCATGTAAGCATACCACAATTTAGTTTTACTATCTGTTGTTATTTCAAAACCTCCAAAGTCTCTGGGAGCAATTGTTTCGTTATAAGTAGCGCCTAAGCGAATAATTCCAGGTTCAATTTGAATTCTCCAATTATCAGACAGGATTTTTCTGTAAAGGAGACTCGCATCGAAATTTTCCGTTATAGATGGGCTGAGTTTTATCTGATTATTAGTAACAATAAATCTAAAGTCATTTAAATGGGTACTGGCCCCTGCGCCCACGCGAAGACCTATACCTAGATCCTGAGATTTTACGATGCTTCCTGAAGCTTGAAAAAAGAAAATATTTATTAAAAATATAAAAAAGAATTTTACCGATGCAGACATACTGTTTTTTATAAATGATTACAAATGGTGTATAATGTAATTAATTTTTAGAAACGATATACATAAAAGCGACAATATTAAGAAGGATTAATGGATAATCTTTGCATTTGTGGTTCATTCAGATAATGGGGCATTATACAGCAAAAAATATAAAATTTACTGCTTTTCGATTATGTTCATTAATATTAATAAGATCTAATACAAAAAACTGCTGGTTTATGTGCAGGTATTTTTAATTAAGTGAATTATTATGTAATCTTGTTCATACTAAATAGTTCTCAGAGATTGTAATTTTTTAGGTTTAGCTGGAAAATATGTATTCAAACAGCAGGAGACTTTGAATTTCTTTTGATTGGCAGGGGTGTCAGCATGATTACAAACGAACATTTATTAGTAATACCGGCTTTAATTACAGCCATTCTAATCAGTTATCTGTTGATGCCGATCATGATCAGAGTGTCTTCACTTAAAAAAAAAATTGAAGAACAGGAGACAACGTGGGGCATCAAAAATAAGATTATATCAACACTGGGTGGTATCGGGGTTCTTACGGCGTTTATGGTTTCTTTCTATGTGTGGGCTAATGCATATTCTATTGCTTCATTTCCCTATTTAATCGCCGGTCTGTTTATTTTGCTTCTTTTAGGGTTGAATGACGATAGCAGTTTTAAACCAGTTAAAAAATATACTATTCAGGCAATAGCAGCGGGAGAGATAGTGGTCGGCGGTAACCTTGTTATAGAAAACTTGAACGGGTTATTTGGGTTCTATATGATTCCCTGGACGGTGGGTGCTTTAATTTCTATAGGTTTGATTATATGGCTTGTAAATGCGTTCAATTCGATTGACGACATTGATGGGTTAGCCGGCGGGATAGGTACCATAGCATCCACGATACTTGGAATCTGGTTCTGGAGCGCTGGATTTGGAATACTTGCTATCTTATCATTTGTATTAACAGGATCACTCATTGGATTTTTAATCTTTAATATCCATCCTGCAAAAATATTTTTGGGCAAAACAGGAGCTATGGCCATGGGATATATTTTGGCCTTTCTGATACTGAAATTTATTGGACTGAATGGACAGTCTGAGACAGGTATTTTTACTCAAAATGCACATGTTTTTTCGCTTGCTATTTTGATCGTCCCTTTTATCGATACAATCCGATCTTTTCTTTTAAGAAGATTCAAAAGTTCTGGTGATTTTACACCAGAATATTATCACATGCATGATGACTTACGTCAGGAGGGAATACGTGAGCATTTCATTGCTTTTTATCTTTGGATGGGTAACTTACTGATAATTGCACTCTCTTTTCTTTTTATAGAGCTTGAAACCAATTTTTATACCCTGATTATATTATCTGCTGGTATGGTCATGCTTCCTGTCATTTTGTTTCTTCACCGAGCAATTCATAGAAATCAGAAGTCAGAATTCAAAAGTGAGAAAAAACCCTTGTATGAGTACGACGCCTCTCATTAGTATTTTCAACTAAAAAAGATCAATTGGGCGCTCTGTTTTAATCCCGGATCCTTAAATAATTGATTTGAGCAGAAACTTTGTAAGTTACAGAAAATATAGGAAGGAGAAGTCCAATTAACCGATATTACTATTTTTAGCAGTACCGTCATATGCTGAGAAGAGATTTAAATAAGTGAAATCTCTTTTCTCAATTATATTAGTATAAATATATCTGGCACCAGCCATCAATTGAATAAAGATACTGACAGCCAAAGGAATTTCTGCCATTTTTGGCCACGCTAAAATATGCATTATTGCCAAAACAATTGTAAGCATAAAAATTGCAGCCAGAGTATAGTAGGTAATTGCTTTTTTATTCATCATATGTAGGCATCTGAGAGATTATAGGTCGCTTAGTTTGTGGGTGCAACGTTGCAACGTGTTTTCCTTAACAAGAGCTTTTAAAAGTTTTATTGTTACAGATATAATAAAAATTTATCAGTTATTTTATTTTTTGTTCCCATTTTTCTTATTCTGCCAATATATTAGTGAATTCTAACGATTATTAAAAATATATAATGTTAAAAATTCAAATTTAATCCAGGGTTTCCGTAAAAAACGTTAGCTAAACATATTTTTTAGCTTCAAGAGGTGCCAAATCTTTTATACAAATCATTTTGATTGACTGAAGAAATTAATCCTTTGTGAACATTATTCATAAATACCCATTAAGAAGTAACAGAAATGTTACTATTTGGATCAATTATTTATCCTGACAGTTATTGTACTGAGCAGAGCTGAAAAATTTATTTACTAAAGGAACTAAAGAAACAGTTATCTGAAAAAAAGGTAGAAGAGAGGTTGCTTTATGGCTTATAGATTTTATTCCTTGTACAATGATTATCAGGAAAAAACTATAAATCAATTTTCAGATAATAATTGTTTCAACAATTTATAATTAATTGTAACGAGAGAAAAAGTATAAGTTCGCTAAATAAATATTATGCGTAAATAGCATAAAGAATCGCTGCAATTACTGTAAAATTGATGATGCTCAATGGTAAAAGCCTGCTCCATCCGAGCTTCATCACCTGGTTGTATTTAAATCTTGGAATAGTCCATCGTACCCAAATAAACAGAAATACAAAGAAGCAGGTTTTACCCGTGAATACTGCAATGTCGAGTATAGTTTTAGCTACGGCTGACATTTCAGGGAGCCAATAACCGGCAAACGGGAGATGATAACTGCCAAAAAAGAAGGTAGTCATAAGCATAGAGTTAATAACTACATGCATATATTCGGCAAGGAAGAACATTCCAAATTTCATAGAACTGTATTCGGTATGAAAACCGCCAACAAGCTCCTGTTCAGCTTCAACAAGGTCGAATGGAGTACGATTAGATTCAGCAAATGCAGCTATTATAAAAATAATTGCACCAACCGGATTTAGAAATACAAACCACCAATATTCCTGTGCTACAGCTACATCAACAACACTTAATGAACCAACGAAAATAATTACAGAGGCAACAGCCATTCCGAGGGGCAATTCATAACTTATCATTTGAGCGGCCGCACGTAAGCCTCCCAGAAGAGAGTATTTACTGTTCGAAGACCATCCGGCCAGAGTAACCCCGTAAACTCCGAGAGAAGCAATCGCAAGCAAGTATAAAACACCCGCGTTAATATCCGTTACATAAATTCCTTCACCAAAGGGAATTACAGCTACGGTCATGAGTGCTGTAACTACCGGTATCATAGGAGCAACAGTATGAATGAACCGGTATCCCTGAATAGGAGTTACATCTTCTTTTAAAAGCAACTTCAGAACATCAGCTATGGGTTGAAAGAGTCCGAACGGACCCACTCTGTTGGGACCAACGCGGTTCTGAATAAAACTGGCCACACGGCGTTCTGCATAAACAGTAATAGCAGCCGAGTTTAACAGCATAAAGAGTGAAACCCCGAGAATGATATATGAAGTAACTGTAACTTCAGCCATGAAAGCTCTTATTTCGTTTTTACTTGTTTGTTTTCTTTTATCAGCTGAATACCTGATTCTTCATCCATTCTTTCGTATGAAACATTTTTAAAAGATGGAAGTGTGTCTGATATTTCATTCATAATTTGCCGTCCGGATTCATAGGGTAAATCAAGCCCAAGCCGCTGCCCGATTTCATGGAAGATATTCCACAATGGCATACAGTCAACTTTATTATCTTCAGTTACCCAGTTATCGAAACTTGTCCCGTAACGATCAAGCCTGCCTTCACTCATTTCCAGGTTAAGACGGCGATTTGTATACTTGGTCTCTTTGGCGGGAAAGGTCCTCTGAATTCGTCCGTCAACATTTATGTAGCTTGCAGCGTGTTCCGCAGCAACAGTAACAGGAATCACCAAATCTGCTATCTCTGAAGTACGGCTGTGATTTGTTCCAAAAAGTACTGTGAAAACTTTATCCAAATCATCTGATTTGAGAGTGTCACGCTCAGCAAGATTATCATTCAAAAGAACAACTACCTTAGCGTTGTCAATTTTCGATCGGAGTGTTTCAGAATCTGTTTCCTGTAATCCCAAAAACCTGCAGCCGTTTGTATTTGGTGCCTGGTCATCTGAAATTAAATAGCCGTCTCCTGAACCTTCAATTATATGCGGCGTGAATAGAGGTGTAGCAGCACCCAATAAATTTGCCATTTTTGATATCAAATAGTTTTCTTCTACTGACGCATGCGGGCTTGCAATGAAAAGTATTTCATCAGCTTCAGACGACTCGATCTGTTCGGCAAATGTTTCAAATGCATTATTCCAGGATGATTTTACTGTTTCACCATCCAGTTTCATTTCAGGTTTTGAAATTCTGTTTTCATTATAAATCTTATACGCTTCGCGTCCGGCGTCAGGCATCCAATAATCATTCACATCCTTATTATATCGGGGGGTGATTCTCAGCACTACATTATCTCTTGTCCAGAGATCGATGTTGCAGCCTTTCCCATTGCTTATATCAATGCTTGGGGTCTGATTCATTTCCCAAACTCTGGCCTTAAATCTGAAGTCAGCAGAAGTTAATGCTCCAACAGGACAAATGTCTACAGTGTTCAGAGAGTAAGGATCATCAAATTCCCGTCCCGGAGCTGTTATCGGATAGTTTTTGTCTCCGCGTGATACAATTGTCAGCTGATGGGTTTCACTGATTTCATCGGTAAAACGAACACATCTGGTACAATTGATGCATCTTTCAGCGTCAAGAGTTACTCTTGGCCCAAGTTTTACGCGTTTGGGTTTGTGAACTTTCTTAACCTCAAAACGGCTTCCTTCCGGCCCGTATTTATAAGTTTGAATTTGCAGCGGACATTCACCTGCCTGATCACAAATCGGACAATCCAGCGGATGATTGGCCAGAATGAATTCAAGGGTATCTTTCTGAGCCCGTTTAACGAGTTCGTCTGTTTCCTGAGTGAGAACAACCATCCCCTCACCAACATCCGTATTACAGGAAGTTTGGAGTTTTGGAAACCAGCGAATCACACGCTCACCATTTTCATCAAGTTCAAATTCACCGGTTTCCCTGTCTTTGACAGGAAGTCCTACTTTAACCATGCACTGTCGGCAATTTGCCGGTATTGACATGGACGGGTGATAACAGAAAAAAGGCACTTCAAGCCCGTTATCAAGCATAAATTGGAGCAATTTTGGTTTGCCTTCAAACTCAAATTCTTTTCCGTCAATATAAACTTCAGGCATTTTGATTCAATTAAAAATT
>CAZFAJ010000118.1:0-7063 GCA_964517005.1 uncultured Balneolaceae bacterium
TTCAAAGTTAATGACGCTGACAGAAACCGGAAAAACGCCGGTATGCTGTCAGGTCGCTAAACACATACGTTATACTCTTTCAAAAATGCCGGCCGCTCCCATACCGCCCCCGATACACATGGTTACCATTCCAAACTGTTTCTGATGGCGTTTCAGTTCGTACAGCATTTGCGTTGTCAGTTTAGCACCCGTGCACCCGAGCGGGTGGCCCATCGCAATGGCACCGCCGTTTATGTTTGTAGTTTCCATGTCTAAACCAACCTTCCGGATAACCGCAAGGCTCTGTGCTGCAAATGCTTCATTAAGTTCTATCAAATCAATATCAGATAGTTTTAAACCAGTTTGATTAAGCACTTTTGGAATGGCTTCAACCGGGCCAATCCCCATGTATTCCGGTGCAACACCTGCAACTGCAAACCCGACATACCGGGCCATCGGCTCAAGCCCAAGCTCATCAGCTTTCTCTTTACTCATCACCACAACTGCAGAAGCTGCATCATTCATCTGCGAAGAATTTCCGGCTGTAACAGTTCCTCCAACTTTAAAAACAGCACCCAGGTTTCCAAGAGCGTTCAGTGAAGTATCTTTTCTCGGACCTTCATCTCTTGAAAATTCAAAACTATTTTCTTCAACTTCTCCACCTGCTGTTACAAATTTGTGTTTCACCTGAACAGGTGCAATCTGCTCGTCGAATCGACCCTCCTCCCAGGCAGATACGGCTCTCTGATGACTTTGTAGTGCAAATTCATCTTGATCTTCTCTGCTGATACCATACTTTTCAGCTACATTTTCAGCTGTTAATCCCATATTGATGTACATTTCAGGATAATCGTCAACCAGTTCAGGATTGGGATGAACCGTATATCCGCCCATTGGAACGAGCGACATGCTTTCAACACCGCCTGCAATGATTACATCGGCACCACCGGCCATGATTCGTTCAGCGGCCATCGCAATTGTCTGCAGGCCGGAAGAGCAAAACCGGTTGATTGTCATTCCGGGAACTGACTCTGGCAATCCTCCCAAGGCTGCTATCTGCCGTGCCACATTCAATCCCTGGGATGCTTCGGGAAACGCACATCCCATAACCACGTCATCAATCATTTCAGGTTTCAGTCCGGGTGATCGTTTCAGAAGGTCTTTAATTACGGACCCACCGAGTGAATCGGGCCTGGTAAATCTTAGAGATCCTTTATTAGCTTTTCCGCAGGGAGTTCGTGAAGCAGCGACGATATAAACATCTTTTGTTGACATAGTTATTAATTTTTGAATTTACAGTTCATGTATAGTTGTCATCAGTTCCTCAGAGGTTTTCCCTCTTTCAGCATGTGTTCCATTCTCTTGTGAGTTCGCTCATCCGCAAAACAGTCCAGAATTACTTCCCTTTCCAGTTTTAAAACATAGGATTCAGGTACCTCCTGAGGTTCACTTAAATCACCACCTGTCATAACATAAGCAACTTTATTTGCAAGAACTTTATCATAAGGTGATATAAAATTGGCCTCTTCCATGATATAAAGCATGAGTTTCAGTGCACTGTATCCGGTTTGGCCCATCAGTTTTATTTTGAGTTCAGCCGGTGGTTTATAACCTGCATCGGCTAAAGCCCTGGCCTGCTTTTTTGCT
Source organism: uncultured Balneolaceae bacterium (assembly GCA_964517005.1). Lineage (GTDB taxonomy): Bacteria > Bacteroidota > Rhodothermia > Balneolales > Balneolaceae > CAYVBJ01. The sequence continues at coordinate 1,627 of CAZFAJ010000118.1, forward strand.
GTAGCCAACAGAAGATCACGGTTCATTACAATCATATCGATATCTCTCAAATAACCAAGTTCCTTTGCCTTCGGAGCTCCGTCAGAAACTTTAGCCATTCCAATTGTTTTGAATACCTCTTTGATGTATGGCATCGGATCTGCCCTGTCTTCGTCGGTTACACGCTGCAGTGCCCTGTGAAGCATCTCCTTTGTACCTCCGCCAGCCGGAATCAGACCAACTCCGAGTTCAATCAGACCGCAGTAGAGCTCGTGATGGGCAACTACTTTATCGGCATGTATCATAAATTCAACAGCACCGCCAAAGGTTCTGCCAAATGCTGCAACCACTACTGGAAAAGGCTGATATCTCAATCCAACAGCTGTTTGCTGAAAATTATTTACAGCCTGTACGATAAGCTTTTGATTATTCTCCTTCAATGCCTGACCGGCCTCCATCAGATTGGCTCCGTAGCTAAAATTGTCACCATCGTGACCGATAACAAGAGCATCAAAATCACTTTTAACAATATCAGCAGCTTTGTTCACAGTCTCGATCAGATCGAATCCGAGGGTATTCTGTTTGGTTCTGAACTCAAACAGAGCTACGCCGTCGCCCATATCGTAAAGACCTGCACTCTCGTTGCCAAACACTTCTTTACCGTCAGATGATAGTGATGAAACAGTCACTGCACCTTTGGCCGGCGGGCTCAGTTCTTCCACTTCTTCAGTAGCAAGATTATAGACAGTTCCATCCTCATAGAAATTCTCACGTCCAGTTTGGATCATTTTTTTGACAGACTCCGGAACAGTTCTGCCCTCATTTTCCATCCGTTCAACAGACTCTTTCACACCAATAGCATCCCATCTCTGAAATGGCCCCAGTTGCCAGTTGAATCCCCACTGCATAGCCCTGTCGATGGATTCAACGGATTCAGTGATTTCCGGAATTCTGTTTGCGGAATAGAGAAGCAGATCGCAGTGAATTTCCCAAAGAAATTTCCCTGCTTTATCATCTTGATTTACCAGGTATTTCAGGCGTTCACCCGGACTTTTATACTTCTTTTTAGCTTCTGAAACCGCATCAAACTCGACATCTTTTTGTGACTCATATTCCATGGTATCCGGATTAAGAGCCAGGTACTCCTTTCCGCTTTTTGTCTTTTCTTTTTTATAAAAACCCTGGCCGGACTTATTTCCAAACCATTCCTTTTGAATCATTTTTTTGAAGCCGTCCGGAAGTTCAAATACCTCACGGCGTTCATCATCGGGAATGGCCGGCAGCAAATTCTCAGAAACGTGATTGATTACATCCAGTCCGGCCATGTCAGCAGTCCTGAAAGTTGCCGCTTTTGAATAACCGGTTAGAGTACCCGTCAATAGATCGATCTCTTCCGCTCTAAAATCACCATTGAAATACCACGGCATGATAGCAGCCATCGAAAAGATACCAATTCTGTTAGCAATAAAGTTTGGTGTGTCCTTACAATGCACAACACCCTTTCCAAGAAAAGTTTCACAGAACCCAGTCATAAAACCGGCAACAGAGTCTGATGTTTTTGAAGTTGGTACAATTTCCAGCAGCTTCATGTAGCGGGGCGGATTAAAAAAATGAGTCCCCAAAAAATGTTTCTGCAATTCATCGGAACAGTCTTCACCAATTTCAGAAATAGGCAAACCTGATGTATTTGAACTGACAATCGTTTTTCCCGACCAAACCTCCTCTATCCGGGACATCATATCTTTTTTGATATCCATTCTCTCAATAATCGCCTCGCAAACCCAGTCGGCGTCTCGGATCAGCTCAAGATCGTCCTCAAAATTTCCCACTTCAATTCTCTCTGCATATTCCGGAAGCCCCAGCGGTGATGGTTTCATGTTTGTAAGTTTACTCAGGCTTTCTTCTGAAGTTTTATTCGGTCTTTCCGGATCATCAGATTTGAGATCCAGCATCCAGACCTGAAGCCCTGCATTCACACAATGTGCTGCAATCTGGCTGCCCATTACCCCTGAACCTAAAACTACTACTTTCTGAATGTTAAATTTGTTCTTGCCCATTATTTATTTCCTGTTTATTAAAAACGAATGTACGCCTTTTGATTTAAATTGTATTTCTTACTATCTACCTCTGCTGCTTGATATAAGTGTTTGATATCAAAAATTTCACTCCTCTTCCTGATACATTTTCTCTATCAGATCAGAATATTTCTTTTTTACGACCGAACGTTTCACTTTCATTGTCGGGGTCAGCTCGTCATTTTCGATAGAGAGCGGTTCATCCAGCAGTTCAAACTTTTTCACCTTTTCCCAGGGTGACAGTTGCCGGTTAAATTTTTCAACTTCCTGCTTGATCAGGCTCCGTACCTTATCATCTTCTGCAAAAGGTTCATTTGGTGTGTAACCGTCCCGTTTCAGCCTTTTTTTGACATTGTCGAATGCCGGAACTATCAATGCAGAACAAAATTTTTGCTGATATCCCAAAACCACAATCTGGTCAATAAATCCGCTGTTCAAAATGTGATTTTCGACATTTTGCGGTGCCACGTATTTTCCGGTAGATAATTTAAACACCGACTTCTTTCTGTCTGTTATATACAGATCTCCATCTTCATCCATTTTGCCGATATCTCCCGTTTTAAACCAGCCGTCATCAGTAAACACCTCTTTCGAGTCTTTATCCAATTTGTAATATCCTTTCATTACATTCGGGCCTTTTACAAGAATTTCGCCATCATCTGCAATTTTGACCTGAACATCAGGCAACGGTTTACCCGAGGAACCTATTTTCATATTGCCTATCTCCTGAACGCTTACAACCGGTGATGTTTCCGACAAACCGTAACCCTGTCCGATAAAAATACCAATGGCATTTACGAAGCAAAAAACTTCTGGAGACAGAGCTGCTCCCCCACTCACCATCGCCCGAAACTCACCGCCAAACAGTTCTCTGATTTTACTGTAGACTAGTTTATCTGCAAACTTGTGCATGATGGCACCGATACCGCGCGGCGGATTATCAGGGTCAAAATTTTCTGTCCGATGAACGGCCCAATAGTAGAGACTCTTCTTGATACCGGACAACTCCTGGCCACGGACTTTAACACCGGTCTGGATTTTTTCCATTAACCTCGGAACCGTTGCCATGAACCAAGGTTTTACCGTTTGAAAATCATCCCTGATCTCTTCAATTTCTTCAATAAAATATATCTTTGAACCCATACAGATATACATATAGCTCATCAGGCGCTCAAAGACGTGTGATAGCGGAAGATAAGACAGCACATTCTTTCCTTTCAGTTCACCCGGTTTAAAAGGCATTCGGTCGATGGCTGCTCTCACATTATGGCTGATATTATTGTGCGTGAGCATAACCCCTTTCGGCGTGCCAGTGGTGCCAGATGTGTACATCAGCGTTGCAAGATTATCAGGCTCCAATTCGAGTTTCAGCTGATTAAAAATACCGGGGATCTCATCATCCATCTGCTTGCCAAGCTCAATAATCTCATCAAAATGCTTCAGTTTCTTGTGCTTTGATTTTTCAAAACTGATGATAGCCTGAATCGATTTCAAATCTTTGATAATGGGTTTCGTTTCAGCAAAAATCTCATCATTCGATATGATATGGACTTTAGCTTCAGAGTTTTTCAGTATGTATTTGATCTGATCACCTGGCTGTGTGGTATAGATGGGAACACTGGCGGCGCCAATCGAAAGAATAGCCTGATCAGCTATAATCCATTCGGTTCTGTTTTCGGAGTGAAGAGCAACTTTATCCCCGCGTTTCACTCCAAGTTTGTAAAGCCCAAGGCCAAAGAACTTTACCTTATCGAGAAACTCATCGACGGATGTTTTATGCCATTTTCCGGCCCTTTTTGTAGATACTAAAGTCCCTTTCGGATAATAAGCCAGCCCTTCATCAAGTATATCGATCAGGGTTTTTGGTTCATATTTCATAAATAGAAAATTGAAGTTTTAGCACATATGAGAACAGGTTAACACTGTTACCCTGTAATTTAAACTTTCGCACGACTTTTAAAAATATGTTCTGAAAATAAAGTAAATTCCATTTTAAATAGTAATAAATGTGACACAAAATATGAACGTGAAGATAGAAAAAGAGATTGAAGATAAAGCCAGCAACCTTTTTAAAACCGGTAAAAAAAACATGGGCACCGCTCTGGGTATTAACTTTATCAAAATCAGCAGAAATGAAATGTGCGCAACAATGCCGGTGAATGAAAACACTATACAGCCTTTTGGGATTTTACATGGCGGAGCATCCGTTGCACTGGCCGAAACTCTTGCCTCGGTAGGTGCCTGGCTAAATCTAAAAGACGATAAACAGAAGGCAGTCGGACTTGAAATCAATGCCAATCATCTGCGCCCAGTTGCCGACGGAAAAACTGTTACGGGAACTGCATCACCAATTCATATTGGCTCGAAAACACAGGTATGGGAAATCCGGATAGTGAATGAAAAAGATCAGCTTGTATCTGTTTCGAGATGCACTCTTGCCGTTATCTGAGGAATTTAATCATCGTATATCACCTGCATCAGTTTTCTTTTTGCTACCGGAAAAATGGTCTCCTGAAACGGATAATCCAGGTTTGTATCAAAATTATAAGTAGCCGGATTCGGCAGATCTTTTTTCTCTTTAATCAATTCCAGTTTGATGCTGTTGGGTGATAATCTTGCAGAACCAATTTGTATCGATTTTACATAGCGGGTCTTCAATGAACGGTACCTGTCTTCCGCACTTTTGAAAATGGATAATTCGAATTGAAAAAGCTTAAGTTTATCCACTTTTCTGTCAGGTAAAAAGAAATATCCTTCATCCCTGTAGTTTGGCACTATACCCACATGTTCAACAGACAGGTCATTTTCCACAAATTCATGAATGGTTACCCCTGTCTGAAGAACCCTCTCCATATGTGGCAATACCCACTCAATCAGGTCTTCAACAAGACTAATATCCGATCCTTCTACAAAAACAATTTCATACTCAATTTTCTTATTGACCAGATCAACGTTCTTTATCTTTTTAGGGAACTCCTCTCTTAAATCTTTAAGCTTTTGTTGTATCTCTTTCAGGGTTTTAAATAATTCAACAAGTTCTGTCAGCTGCGGGTAGATTTTATTCAGAAAAAACTGATCTTCTATCTTTTTGAGACCGGCGAGAATTAAATACTGCCGTTTCTCAAAATCAGAGTTTACCCGGGTAAAAAGATCGAGAGACAAATCTGAAATATTCATAGGTATACTTCCTGCGATGATTTATAAATGATACTATCACATACAACGCTACATAACCGGGATGATATTGTCAAGTGCTGTTTTCCCTGCCGGCCCTTTGCAAATTATTGCCTATTGATTGGGGTCTAACCGGGCCGGTCGGGTTTCCATTTTCGCACTTACCACCGAAAAAGCCGGGCCAGCCTGGATGTTTCCTGCCCTAGTGT
>CAZFAJ010000119.1:0-7007 GCA_964517005.1 uncultured Balneolaceae bacterium
CCCTCAGTCGTCAGACGAGTAAGAGACCTCAATCCCGGGAGTATTTTTCAACGTCTGAAAAACCACACAATACCGTTCAGTCAGTTTTAAAAGTGTGGCAAGTTGTTCATCATCAGCATCTGTATCCAGATCGAATTTCATGTTAATGCTTTTGAATCCAACAGGGGCTTCTTTGGAGACTCCGAGTGTGCCCCTGAAATCGAGATCACCTTCAGTTCGTACTGTTCCCTTTCGGATGTCAACTCCAATAGCAGTAGCCACGGCATTCATCGTTACACCCGCACAGGCGGCAAGTGCTTCCAGAAGCATATCACCCGAGCAGGCAGAGAACCCGTCACCACCGGTAGCAGAATGAAGGCCGGCTTCAACCATCGCTTTGCCGGTATCAACTTTGCAGGTAAGGTTTTCACCGAGAACAGCTTCGGCTTTTAAAGTAATGACTGCTTTTTCCGGGTTATCCTGATACTCCTGCTTAATCGGAGCTTGTTTTTTTCTGAGTTCGTCGGCTTTCATTCAGTATAATAAGTTTTGGTTTTAAAAATTCAATTTGAACACAAAGTAATAATTTTACAAATTCTATTGACAGAAACAGGCAGATCATTTATGCAAATGTAACATTTAAGTGTAAAATTGTATACGAAGCGCTTTTATTTTTGATTCCTTCTCAGTAGACTTCAAGGTCTTTCACTAAATATCACATTTAAAGAATTTATGAATCTCAATTTGAAGACACGGCGTGATAACAGTTATGACGCCATTGTTGTAGGAACCGGAATCAGCGGAGGATGGGCTGCAAAAGAACTGACGGAAAAAGGGCTAAATACATTAGTGCTGGACCGCGGCAGAGATGTAAAACATGTAGAAGACTATCCAACCATGTGGAAGGAGCCATGGGAATTGCCATATGGCAACCGTTTGACCGCTGAGGAGTTGAAGCACTATCAAAAACAAAGCCGGACATGGTACACCGTTCGACAGTCAACCAAACACTGGTGGGTGAAAGATACAGATCAGCCCTATGAGGAAGTTAAACGTTTTGACTGGATCAGAGGGTATCATGTAGGCGGACGATCGATCATGTGGGGACGGCAGAGTTACAGGCTTGGTGATCTTGATTTTGAGGCCAATGCGAAAGAGGGAATTGCCGCAGACTGGCCAATCCGCTATAAGGATATCGAAAAATGGTATGATTATGTGGAGACTTTTGCAGGAATCAGCGGACAGGCGGAAGGCTTGCCACAGCTGCCGGATGGAAAATTTCTTCCGCCGATGCAACTCAATTGCGTTGAAAAACATGTGCGTGAATCCATAAAAAAAGAGTTTAACGGGCGCGTGCTCACGATAGGAAGGGCTGCAAACCTGACACAGCCTCACAACGGGCGTGGCGCATGCATGTTCAGAGACCGCTGTATGAGAGGTTGTCCGTACGGCGCATACTTTAGCAGCAATGCATCAACACTGCCGGCAGCTGCTCAAACCGGAAACATGACACTCAGGCCGTTTTCGATCGTAAACTCGGTGATCTATGATGAAGAAAAGGGTAAAGCGACGGGAGTGAGAGTAATTGATGCCAACAGCGGTGAGATGATTGAATACTACGCAAATATCATCTTTTTGAATGCCTCGACTGTTAATTCTACTCTGATCTTGTTAAACTCAGTATCCGGCAGGTTTCCAAACGGGCTTGGGAATGATTCAGGTCAGCTTGGCCGAAATATGATGGACCATCACTTCAGGATCGGAGCCAATGGCATTTACGAAGGATTTGAGGACAAGTATTATATCGGCCGGCGGCCAAATGGAATTTACATACCCCGTTACAGAAATATTGGTCCGGACAAGCGGGATTACCTGCGCGGTTTCGGATACCAGGGCATCGCAAGCCGGCAGGGATGGTCGAGAGGCGTCAGGGAACTCGCGATCGGATCAGAGCTGAAGGGGATTATTTCCAACCCCGGCAACTGGACTATGGGAATTACTGCATTTGGTGAATGCCTGCCCTATGAGGATAACAGAATGTGGCTGAATCATGATAAAACCGATAAATGGGGCCAGCCAACTGTTGTCTTTGATTGTGAATTTAAAGAGAATGAGATGAAGATGCGTGAAGATATGAAAAACGATGCGGTTGAGATGCTTGAAGCAGCCGGTCTCAAAAATATCCAGACATTTGACAATATCGGGGGAATGGGTATTGGTATTCATGAAATGGGGACAGCGCGAATGGGACGCGACCCCAAAACATCTGTCTTGAATAAATGGAACCAGGTGCACGCAGTTCCAAATGTTTTTGTGACAGACGGCGCATGCATGACATCCTCCGCATGTCAGAATCCATCACTAACTTATATGGCACTGACAGCCAGGGCTGCCGACTATGCAGTGAAAGAACTTAAAAAAGGTAACTTCTAAATCAGAATGACTATGGACCGAAAAGAAGCAATTAAACGAACTGCATTAATCATGGGCGGCGCCGTCTTCGCCCCGAATATTCTGGGAATTCTGAAAGGCTGTACACCAACGCCGGGTGTTGACTGGAATCCAATATTTTTCACAAATGCACAGGCGCGTCTCGTCAGTGAACTTGCAGAGGTGATTCTGCCTGCAGATGAACACCCCGGAGCAAAAGATCTCGGAGTACCTGCATTTATTGAAAAAATGGTTGCAGATGTCTATGATCAGGACAACCGCGACCGGTTTACAGAAGGTGTTGATGGTTTTAATAACACTGCAAAAGAGATGTACGGAAAGGATTATACAGATTGCACACCTAATCAAAAATTTCAAATGGCTGATCGCTTTAACACCGAAGCGCTAACGCAACAGCACAGTCAAAGGCCTTTTTTCCTTGCCATAAAAGAGCTGACCATATTGGGTTATTTTACGTCGGAAACAGGCGCGACAAAGGTCATAAAACATTTACCGATACCGGGTGCATACGAAGGCTGCGTGCCTTATGAAGATATCGGCAAGGTTTGGGCTGAACAATTTTAATACGTTTTAGATTTAAAAACGACCATTTATTTGTTAAACTGTACCGGTCAGCTCCGGATGTTGAATTTTAACTAACTTTTTCATGCATGCGATAGATTGGCTTGTAGTGGGTATTTATGCTGTTGCACTGATAGCTCTCAGTTACTATCTGAGCAAAGGCCAGAATAACACCAAAGACTACTACCTGGCAGGCAAAAGTTTTAAATGGTGGCAGGTTGGATTGTCAACAATGGCAACCCAGTTAAGTGCTATCAGCTTTATCTCAGCTCCGGCTTTTGTCGGTTTTCGTGAAGGAGGAGGGCTGCAATGGCTTACCTATGAATTTGCTGTCCCGCTTGCCATGATATTCCTGATAGTCTGGCTCTATCCCCCGTTATACCAGTCAGGTGTAATCAGTATTTATGAATATCTTGAGAAACGGTTTAATAAAGTAACCCGGTTATTACTCAGCGGAGTTTTTCAGTTCAGCCGGGCTTTTGCAACCGGTATTACGGTCTATGCCGTGGCAATTGTGCTGGAGGCTGTTTTTGGGATCCCGCTATGGGTCAATATCCTGATTACCGGTCTGATCGCACTTGCGTATGATTACATGGGCGGGATGAAAGCGGTGGTGATTTCCGATGTAATCCAGATGGGTATTCTGTTTATGGGGGTACTGGTTTGTATCTGGTACGCTCTCGATCTGATCGGGGGATGGCAGATGTTTGTTGAAAATCTCGACAGAGACCGTCTTGATGTGGTCTCATTCTCAAATACAGGAATAGGAGACGGTGAGGAGTTTGGATTTCTTCCGATGGTAGTGGGCGGGTTTTTTCTCTATGCATCGTACTACGGCTGTGATCAGAGCCAGGCACAGCGAATTCTTTCAAGTGAGAATATCAAACAGGTGCAGCGTTCACTTCTATTTAATGGGATATTCCGCTTTCCGACGGTTCTTCTCTATTCCGTTATGGGATTAATGATCGGCACTCTTGCATTTGCAACTCCGGAGTTCAGCAGTCAGATTCCAGCAGATCGCCCCGATTACATGATGCCACTGTTTATCGTTCAGTATCTGCCGGTCGGGATGGTGGGATTACTGGTAGCTGCGATGCTTGCAGCAGCAATGTCATCCCTCGATTCGGCACTTAATTCGCTGAGTGCGGCAACCGTTGAGGATTTTATTTTAAGGGACAGTGAAAAGTCCTTTTCAGAGTATGAACAGTTAAATTTTTCAAAAAAATATACACTTGTCTGGGGTGTTGTCTGCGTGATTCTTGCTTTTGCAGCCGGCAATATCGCACCCACAGTGATTGAGGCTATCAACAAAATCGGATCGCTTTTCTTTGGACCAATACTTGCCACTTTTATGATGGCAATTATGACAAGGAAGACGGGAGCATCGGGAATGAATCTTGGAATTGTAGCCGGAGTCGGTTTTAATTTTCTGCTTTGGATATTTGCCTCCGATCAGATATTCTGGTTCTGGTGGAATTTTACCGGTTTTGCTGTAACAGCAGGGGTTGCTTACGGATACTCTGTCTTTATAAAAGCACATCCGTTGGCAGAAAAAATTGTGGATGTTGAGCTCATTGATTTCAAACCGAGGCAATCTCTGTTGCTTGCACTCTACTTTGTGGCAATTGTTGTTTTCAGCATGAGCCTTGCCCTACTGGTATGAGAAATTCAGGATAAATTGAATGTTTTTGCTGAATCACAATATTTACTGTAGAACCAGAAATCGAAAAAGCTTTTCTTTTAGCTCAATATAAAGCTTCGTATCTTACAGTCTTTTGAAATTCTGATAATGCAATGATTGAACGACGAACAGCACGCGAAATAGTTTTACAGGCTATTTATGCTTTTGAGATTGGAAAAAACGACATCGGATCTGTAAAAACAAATGTACTTGAGAAAAAATTAGGCCAGAATAAGCCGCTGCTCTCGTTTGCAGAAAAACTGTTAATCAAGACGATAAACAATAAAGAAGAGATCGATGTGGTTGTTGAAGAGCAGATAAAAAATTGGGAGATGCACCGGCTTGCAGCAATTGATAAATTTATTCTGCGAATGGCGATTTGCGAGTATCTCTATTTCGATGATATTCCAACGAAAGTAACCTTAAATGAATCCATTGAGCTTGCAAAAAAATTTAGTACCGGTAAAAGCGGAACGTTTGTAAACGGAATACTGGACGGTGCATTAAAAAAACTAAAAAAAGAAGGCCGGATTGAAAAGAAAGGAAAAGGATTAATTGAAAAAAGCAGCAACGAATGACTAACTCCCCAAAAATTGTAGCCATCGGCGATATCCATGGCTGCGTGAAATCTCTTGAAGCTCTTTGGAAGAAACTGGACCCCTATAAAGATTACAAGCATGTTTTTATTGGCGATTATATTGACAGAGGGCCGGCTTCTAAACAGGTTATAGATTTTCTGCTGGGGGTAAAAAATGAAAGAGAGTGTATTTTCATACGGGGCAATCACGAACAGATGCTGCTGGATGCTATTGACCATAACCAGGTGAAACTATGGCTTATGAATGGCGGCAAAAATGCCCTCGATTCTTATGATTCAGCTGAGGATAAAATCCGCATACCGGATGAGCATCTCTATTTTTACCGGAATACCAAATTATACTACGATACACAAGACTACTTCTTTGCCCATGCAGGAGCACCGCCTGATGTGACCATTAAGGAAAGTATCTCTGATTCTGATATGTCCGACTATTTTTTATGGGGCAGGGAACACATCGGCCTTTTTGGCACCGTCTGGGAAAAAACCGTGGTATTCGGACATACCCCCCGGTCCCATCCAATCCGGAAAGAGAACATGATTGGTATTGATACCGGTTGTGTCTATAACGAATTGGGGTACGGAAAGCTTACCGCCGTACTGCTTCCTGAGGAGGAATTTATACAACAACTTTCACTTGATTAATTTTTATATCTGATACATGAGTTTAAAATGTGGTATTGTCGGTTTGCCGAATGTGGGTAAATCTACGCTTTTTAATGCATTGAGTAACGCGGGAGCTGAATCCGCAAATTTTCCATTCTGTACCATCGATCCCAATATCGGGCTTGTGGCGGTACCTGATAAGCGTCTGGACCGTTTGGCCGAACTTGTTGATCCCAAACAGGTGATACCTGCCACCATTGAGTTTGTGGATATTGCAGGACTTGTTAAGGGAGCATCCGAAGGAAAGGGAAAGGGAAATGCTTTTCTGTCTCATATTCGTGAAGTGAACTTAATCATACATGTAGTCAGATGTTTTGATGATCCGGATGTGATTCATGTGGAGGGAGATGTGGATCCGGAACGGGATATCAGAATTATAGAGGAAGAACTGATTCTGAAGGATCTGGAAGCTGTGGAAAAGAGGGTGGAGACACTCAAAAAAAATGCGAAAAGCGGTGATAAAAAGATTATTGCTCAGGTTGCAGAGGCAGAAGCACTTCGGTCTCACCTGGAGGAGGGAGAATCTGCGCGGACGTTTACACCACATGATAAAGAAACAGATGCTTTTGCGGATTTGATGCTTTTATCTGCCAAGCCTGTTCTCTATGCGTGCAATGTATCCGAGGAGGATGTAACCGATGGAAATGAATGGGTAAACCAGGTCAAAAAGATCGCTGACGTGCATGATGATGAAGTGGTGATGTTTTGTGCTAAAATAGAAGCGGAAATAGCTGAGCTGGATGAGGAGGAGCGGGATGCTTTTCTGGAAGAGCTTGGTATAGACAGTGCAGGACTTGATCGTCTGATCCGGGGAGCCTACAGCAAACTTGGCCTGATTACCTATTTTACGGCCGGGCCGAAAGAGGTTCGTGCCTGGACTATCAAAAAAGGAACCAGGGCACCGCAGGCAGCCGGTGTAATACATTCCGATTTTGAAAAGGGTTTTATTCGTGCTGAAACCATTTCATTTGAGGATTATTCAAACTTGGGATCTGAGAAAGCAGCAAAAGAGGCTGGTAAAATGCGCCAGGAAGGTAAAGATTATGTTGTGAAAGATGGTGATGTGATGCT